>JAUNBJ010000037.1 GCA_030535245.1 Planctomycetia bacterium
AGGTTCCTCCCCAGACCCCACTTCCCAAAACTTTTTACTACGCTCTCTGCGTTCGCTTTTATTAATATTTATTTTCGTGACAAAGCACTAGCCTCCCTACTTCTTTATCAGGAACACAAGGAGCGTCGTTCCACTACTTCGTCTCCCCGTGGATGATTTTCCCGTAATTCGGATTGTCCGCTTTACCGGTCATTTCGTACAGGAATCGGCTGGGGATGGTGTCGCGTAGTTTTCCGTACTTCATGCGTTGGATAGCCATGGAGAGCGTCAACCGTTCTTTGGCCCGCGTGATTCCCACGTAGCATAGGCGGCGTTCTTCCGCCACGTCGTCCTGGGCGTAATTCTCGACCGATTTTTTATGCGGCAAAAATCCTTCCTCCATGCCAACCATGTAGACTTCGGGAAATTCCAACCCCTTGGCCGCGTGGTACGTCATCATAAGAACGGCATTTTGGCGGAGTTTCTCATCCTTTTCGTCGCCGCTGTCGTCGCGGTCGGAGAGGGAAAGTTGCTGCACAAAATTCCCCAGGCGGGGATGCTCCTCTTTTCGCACAAAGCTGGCCGCCGAGTTGACCAACTCCTCAACGATGTTCCAGCGAATTTCCCGGTCGGTCGGTTTTTCGTGACGACGTTCGATTTCGCCGTGATAATCAATTTCGTCGATCAGTTTTTGTACCAGCGCATCCACCGCCAATTTTTTAGCGTCCGACTGAAACCGGCGAATCAGGTTCCGAAACGCGTCGATCGACGTGATGATTTTGGGACTGATCTTCGCCACCTCGACCAGCTCGTCGCTGTGGCCGAGTATCTCCCAAAGCGGTCGTTTGGCTCGCAGGGCGGTTTCCATGCACCGAATCATGGTATTTTGACCGATTCCTCGTGCCGGAGTGTTGATGATCCGAAGCAGGGAAACCTCGTCGCGTGGATTCAGAATCACACGAAGATATGCCAGAATATCCCGAACTTCCTGCCGGTCGAAAAACGACATCCCCCCCAAAAGGGTGTAAGGAACCTGCTGACGCTTGAATTCCATCTCAAACGCCCGGGACTGCTCGTTGGTTCGGAAAAGTACCGCTATTTCGCCCGGACGCCGGATTTTTGCCTGAATCCGATGACGGATTTCCTCGACGATTTTCAACGCTTCGTCGTCTCCTTCTGGAAATCGCCGAATTCGGGGCGGTTCCCCATGCCGCGTTGCCCGGAGGGTTTTCGGATGACGCACCCGATTGAACGCCACCACCCGGTTGGCCCAGTCGACGATTTCATGCGTCGAACGGTAATTCACCTCCAGACGGACCACTTTCGCTTCCGGCCAATCTTCCTTAAATCGAAGAATATGCGTCACTTCCGCACCCCGCCACGCATAAATCGACTGGTCGTCGTCCCCCACAACGCAAAGATTCCGGTGCTCGCCCGCCAGCGTTTTCACAATGCGATACTGGCTTTGATTGGTGTCCTGGTATTCATCTACAAGAATATGGTCGAATCGCCCCCGTTCCCTTTCCCGAACCTCCGGAAACTCGCGGAACAAATCCTCCGTAAGCAGCAAAATATCGTCGAAATCGACCGCCCCGCACGCTTTCAACGCCGTTTGATACCGCTTGTAGAGACTGGACGCCAGGTATTCTTTGTCGTTTTCCGCCACCCGCAGCGCCTGCTCCGGACGAATCGCCATCGTTTTCCAGTGCGATATAATATTAATGAAATCACTCGGTCGAAGCGTCGCCGCATTGCTGGAAATATCTTTCAAAATCCGGGCCGCCAACCCTTCCTGATCGCTGCGGTCGTAAATGGCAAACATCTCCGGATACCCCAAATTGCCTATGTTACGCCGTAAAATCCGCACGCCGAGGGAGTGGAAGGTGGAAATTTCGGGAAGTGGCGTGTCGCGAGGGACATGCCCGTTGGGAAAGAGAGTGTCCCGGACACGTTCCTTCATCTCGCTGGCCGCCTTGTTGGTGAATGTGACCGCGAGAATCCGTTCGGGAGCAATCCCCTGCTCGATCAGGTTGGCAATTCGCAGGGTGACGACGCGCGTTTTTCCAGAACCTGCCCCTGCCAGCACCAGCAACGGCCCGGAGAGCGTGTTTACAGCGTCGGATTGTGCCGGATTCAGTTTCATCAGGAACGAATGCTTAATTGATAATTGATAATTAATGGTTAATGGTTAATGGTTAATGGCTTTTGTTCAGGCCGTTTTCTGTGAGAGTAAGAATACTACTCACTCCCACAAGAAAGGATGGAATAAAAATAATTAACCATTTACCATTAACCATTCACTATAATGTTATTCTGTAAAAAATCAAGCGTTTGGAAGAACTTCCGGGCTTTTTCTGTAAAAAATGCAAATGGACAAAAGAAACAGGGTAAGGTTTGCCGATTATATCAATAATCCGGTTCTTGTCGTTTTTACGGCTTGCGCTGTTTTTGACGGGGACTGTGAGAAAACCTTGGGTTATCGAGAAGTTCATGACAGAAAAATTGGGTTCTGGTTATGTCGAGAGATAAAATGAAAAAGCCGATTTGGAGTAGCCTTTTGTTGCTTCTGGCCGTACAGGTACTTTTGACGGGGTGTCGTCCGTTTGACTACTACGACGACCCGTTGGGGAAGCCTGTGGCGCCGGAAATGGAACCACCGCGGGAGAAGAGCATGGTATCTCTTCCGGCTTATCGCATTGAGCCGCCGGATGTGGTCAGCATCGAGTTGCTGAAAATCGTTCCGAAACCGCCCTATTACCTTCAGACGCTGGATATTGTCTTTCTCCGCGTGCTGGGGACGCTGTATGATCAGCCGATCGAGAATTACTACGCCATTTCTGCCGAAGGAACCATCGATTTGGGGCCGGGGTACGGGGCGTTGCGAATTGAGGGGTTGACCATTGACCAGGCACGGGACGCCATTCGAAATCACCTTCTGAAAGTGCTTCGTGCTCCGGAGGTGTCGATATCGTTGGCTCAGATGTCGGCCATGCAGCCCATCAACGGAAACTACCAGGTCGGGCCGGACGGAACGGTGAATCTTCGGTATTACGGTTCGGTGAACATTGCCGGCATGACGCTCATGGAAGCGAAATATGCGTTGGAGGATCACCTTTCGCACTACCTGAATTCCCCGATGGTTTCCATCGACGTGGTGGCGTACAACAGCAAAAATTACTACATCATCACGCAGGGAGCCGGGAATGGCGACAGCGTGCGGAAGATTCCGATTACCGGCAACGAGACGGTGCTGGACGCGATTTCCCAGTTGGGCGGCATGTCGTCGATTTCCAGTCAGGAAATATGGATTGCCCGTCCGGCGTTTGGGGGTTATGCCTGTGAACAGCGTTTGCCGGTGGACTGGGAAGCGATTTCCGGCGGCGGCTCGACGGCCACCAACTATCAATTGATGCCCAACGACCGAGTGTTCATCGTGCAGGACAATTTCACGACGACCTCGAACTGGATCAACCGTGTGATGTCACCCTTTGAACGAGCTGCGGGCGTGCTCTCCTTTGGAGCGTCCACCGCACGAAACATCCGTAACATGGACAGCGATTACGGATATGGCAGCGGATATGGATATTGATAGCATCCTTGCACGGGGGCGGAAGAATGCCTTTCGCCCCGTCGGAACCCAAACGAAACCAATCAAGAAACAAATACTGAATTCGATAAACAGCGAATCACCATCAGGGGGTTTGAAATGAAACATCCTAAAAAAATAACGACGGTTTTGGCATCCGCACTGGTTGCGGCGACCGTTGCGGGCGGAACCACGCTGGCTTCGCCACCTTCTCGACAGACGCCCAAGCTCGTCTCGCAGGATCGCAAAGGGGTTGTGGAGGTCGGCCCATGCCAGCAGCCTCCGGCGATTGGCGGAAAGGTCTGCACGCCCAATGCCCGCGATTTCGGATATTTTGAAGGCGTGTGGCGACGCTGGCCCAATCAGCAGCGATTCGACCAGGAATTCCCGCAGGCCATCAGTGCACATCCGATTACGGCGCGAAATGTGCGACCGGCTCGTGAGGTTCCGATCGCTCCGGATTCCACCGAGGATCCGTCGTTACTGGTAAATGAGGAGAGCCAGGAAAACAACGACTTCTCCCTTCCGGACATCCCGGAAACCACGACGTCGGGAACCCCCGCAGGCACCCTTCCCACCGGGGAACCCCAGAAAACCAGCGTTTTGGACATGCTTCCCAAGGACGATAAGGCCAAGGTGGAAATCGATCCGGAAACGTTCGTTCCAACCGTAACCCCCGCTCCGTCGCCGTTGCCGGAGAAGAATGAGGCGTTGGAACCGCTTCCCAAACCGGAAGAAACCACTCCCGAAGCGCCGGCACCAGCCCCCGAAGCCCCCACTCCGGCACCGGAAACGCCCGCCCCTGCTCCGCTTCCTGCGGAAAAAGCGGACGATGCGGAAATCGATATTCCGGCCATCGACACGGGAGAACCGGTTTTGCCGGCTGACGATTTCTCGATTCCGTCGCCCGATTTGCCGAAAGACAAGCCCAAGGCCCCGGAAGAAACCCCAGCCTCGCCGCTGGAAGATAAAGTGGAAGAAGATGTCGAAGTCGCCACGCCCGATTTGCCGGGACTTTCCCAGAACATGGAACCGTCCCAGAAGAACAAGGGGAACAATCCGTTCAACGCCGCCGTAAATCCTGAAACGACAACCGCCACGCCGCAGACGATTCTGACGACGGAAAAAAGCCTGAATCCGTTTGACCGTGCCAGTGCCAGTATTCCTGTTTCCGCCAGCGTCCCCCAGAAAACGCCGGGCAACCCGTTCGACAACGCGGTGATTCTGGCGGGAGGAGCGACGGCTGCCGTGACCCCGTTAGAAACCATGAACGTTCCCGCCGATTGGAAGGAGCAGGAAATCGTCGAATCGACCCCGAATCGGTCGGTGGAACAGGTCACGTTCACCACCAGCGACCCAACCCGAACGTCCGATCAGACCGTTTTGGGATTGGAAGGATTCTGCCCGATTTCGCTGATTCAGTCGGAACAGTGGGTAGAAGGGGATTCCCGCTGGAGCGTGGTTCATCATGGGATCACCTACCACCTGGCCAAGCCGGAAATGGTGCGGCAGTTCCTGAGCGATCCGGCCCGTTACGTTCCGGTCGCCGATGGCAAAGACCCCGTCGCGTTGGCGGAAGGTGGAGCCACGACGCAAGGTTCCGCAGATTTCTGCGTGGTGTTTGAGGGAAAACTTTACATGTTCGCCTCCGAAGCCAACCTGAACCGCTTCATGGAAAACTCCAACCTGTTCAAGTAGTCGCAGCTTTACGGCGGAAATGGGGTGATGCCCTGTTTCCGCCTTTTTGAGAATCATGTCCCCACTTTGTGTTCTGTTTATCGGTCTGGTGCTTGTCGTGGGGATGATTGTGTTCCTGCGGATGAACGCCTTCCTCGCGTTGTTGGCCGGGGCATTGGTCGTCAGCTTTCTGGCGGGCGGTGTGCCGGACAACGAAAATCTCTGGGTCGCCAAAGTAACGCGCGTCACCGAAGCGATGGGGACGATGGCCGGAAAAATCGGCGTGCTGATTGTCATGGGAGCACTCATTGGACACTGCCTTACCGCCAGCGGTGCCGCCGACAAAATCGTTCGTTCCGTGCTCGGTCTGTTTGGCCCCAAACGAATGACCGAAGCGCTTTTGTCCGGTGGTTTTCTGTTGGCCATACCGGTTTTTTACGACGCGAGTTTCTACCTCCTTCTGCCGCTTGCCAAGTCGGTCTATCGGATGGAGGGGAAACATTACATCCGCTATCTGCTGGCGATCGGTTTCGGCTGCACGCTGGCTCACACGCTCGTTCCTCCAACGCCCGGCCCGTTGATGGTGGCGGGAGAGATGGGGATATCCATCGGCATGATGATGCTTTTAGGGGCCATGGTCGGTCTGGGAACGCTCCCTTTCGCCCTGCTGATCGCCCGGTGGATTGACAGTTACCTCCCCCATCCGGAAATTGTCGACCGAGACCAGCTACGCGAGACGGAAACGGTTTCCGCGCCGGCTTCCATGCCGCTTTGGGTGGCACTGCTGCCGATTTTGCTGCCGGTACTGCTGATTTCCTCAGCATCGATTTGCAATGTTCTGACCCAAAACCATACGCTCGTCTGGACCGATTCCACACGTTTTTTTGAGAAGCTGATTTTGCTGGCCGGAAACGCGGAAGTAGCGCTTTCGCTGGGGGCACTGCTGGCCGCATGGACGCTGAAACAGGCCCGCCACCTGACGCTCCGCGAGCTGGAAACGCACCTGACGGCGGGAATTTCCACGGCGGGAATGATCATCCTCATCACCTCGGCAGGCGGAGCGTTCGGGGCGATGCTCCGGGTGTGTGGCGTCGGGGAACAGATCAAAACGTTCGTCGCTTCGGGCGGGTCCTTTTCCGGAATCGGCATTCTCCTGGTCGCCTTTGGGGTCGCCGCCATGATCAAAACCGCACAAGGCTCCAGCACCACCGCCATGATCACCACCGCCGGAATCTTTTCCGCCATGGCACTTTCGGCGGAAACGCTCGGTTTTCATCCCGGTTATCTGGCCGTCGTTACCGGCGTCGGTTCCTGCGTGACCGGCTGGATGAACGACAGCGGTTTCTGCATTTTCTCCCAGATGAGCGGTATCCGTGAAACCGACGCCCTGAAAACATGGACGGTTGGACTGGCGCTGATGGGGCTGGCGGGGCTTTGCGTTACGATGGTTCTGAGCCAATGCCTGCCGCTGGTGTAGCGGTTGCGTGAATCTGCCGAATCGCCTCAAAGGCACCCACCCCCACGCTGACCGACAGGTTCAGGCACCGAGCTTCCTCGCAAATCGGAATCCGGAGCCGCTGGCCGGCGTACTTTTCGTGAAAGGAATCGGGGATGCCTCGCGTCTCACTACCAAACACGAGCACGTCGCCCGCCTGAAATTTCTGGTCGAGATACGATTTCGTCGCTTTTTTGGTGAAAAAGAAATACCGGTCCAGGCAGGGGAGCTTTCTTTTCAGTTCTTCCCAGTCGTTCACCGCCTCCCAGTCGAGCCGCTCCCAGTAATCCAGACCGCACCGTTTCACATGGCGGTCGTCGAGCTGGAATCCGAGCGGACGCACCAGCCACAATTTGGCCCCCAATCCTACGCATGTCCGACCAATCGCCCCGGTATTGAAAGGAATTTCCGGCTGAAACAGCACAATGTTTAAAATTTTTTTATTCATAGCACCCTTGAAAATTGGCAAGTTGGGGAAAATATTGCAACTACGCTGGAACACCCGCTGGAAAACATCTTGCCCTTATTGTATAATTACTCTAAATACCCCATATCGACAAGCGGCTGGGAGGCGTGAAAGGAACCACGCTTCTTGTGACGCTGCGTCTTTCTGCCAGGGAAGGCATGGACACGTACCGCAAGAAACCCCCAAAGGGTTTGATGTGGTTAAAGATAATGTTTTTTGAGAAATCATCAACCTCCCCTGTTCAGAAAGGATTACACGATGAGAAAAACACTCTGTATTGTTGTCATGGTTTTGATTGCGATCTGCCTGGCTTCGACGGATTCGGAAGCGGGGCCGCGCCGAGGTCGAACGTCCCGTTCGCAGCACCATTATCAACCTGCCGCACCCGCCCCCGCTCCCGCGAAAGCCGAAGAAAAAGCTCCGGAAGTAAAAGCCGAAGATAAGGCTTCCGAAGAAAATGCCGAAGAAAAAGCCCCGGAAGAAAATGCGTCCGGCGAGCAAAAGCATGTCGCTCAGAAAATTGTGGTAGCCGAAACGCCGAAAGAGCCGGAAACCCAGCTCAGCAAAGAGGAAATGGCGGCGGTGAACGGGCTGAACGCTTTCCGTGCGCGGTGCGGATTGCCTCCATGCCAGCTGGATTTGGGACTTTGCAAAGCGGCCCAGCGTCATAGCCAGAACATGGCGCGTTATGGATTTTTCTCCCACGTAACGCCATGGGGAGAAACGCACGGACATCGTGGCGCCCGTGCCGAAAACATCTACATGGGTTCCTCCAACGGCATGGCGGCCAACAATGCGTGGATCAACAGCTCCGGCCATCGTGCCAACATGCTTGGCCCGTACACGCGGGTGGGTGTCGGTTGCTTTGGCGGTTTCTTCACGCAGATGTTCCGATAAACATAGAACTGATAATGGTAAATGGTTAATGGTTAATGGTTAATGGGTGTGGTTCTGCCGTTTTCTGAATGGTCGGAAGGTTCTTTAATTCCACAAAAAGGGTGGAATGAAAAGAATTGACCATTAACCATTGACCATTTCTCTCTTTCCTTCTTCGGTACAATAGTTCAGTTTTGCCTGACCCTTATTGTTTCAAGGAGGAAAAAATGGATGCGGTAGAAAATGTCGTAGAAAAAATCGAACGGGAGACGGAGAAGGTCGTTGCGAAAACGGAGCAATGCCTTTTGCAGTGTGGGGAGGAAAAGTGCATGTGTCGGGAAATCCTGCCCTGGCTGGGGTTTCTGGCGTTGTGCTATCTGGCGTCGTGGATCGGGAGCCTGTTTATTAATGTGGGCGACGGAAGCTGGTATCAGCATTTGAATCGTCCGATCTGGACGCCACCGGCCTGGATTTTCCCCATCGTCTGGACGACACTGTACTTCCTGCTGGGCACGGCGGTCTGGTGGGCCTGGAAAACGGCCGGGTGTCGAAAAATCTGTTGCGTCCTGGGCCTGTTCCTGCTTTTGCTGGCCTGCATGGCCGCGTGGCCCTACTGTTTTTTCGGACGGCAAAGCCCCTTCACCGGCTTTCTCGACCTGATCTGGGCGTTCGCGTTCCTGGTTTTGCTCATGCTGTCGATCGCCCCGATTCAGAAATGGGCCGCCGTCCTGCTGATTCCGCAAATGCTCTGGATGGCCTACGCATTGGTGCTTAATTTTACCATCTGGAGAATGCAGTAAACGGATAAAAAACAGGAAAACCGGAGAAATCAGACGCATTCCTCCGGTTTCTCCAAAATTGTGGGCATGTTCACTATGAATATTTTTCACATTTTCTCTATTTTTCCCACTCAACCCGTTTTTTATAGGGCATAATAGATATAGGAAAATTGTCCGGGAAGGGGTTTCCGGGGAGCGAACAGACAAGGAGTATTTATGAACGACCAGTTTATCACGTCCGAACAGGCGGCCAAAGAGTGGAACGTCTCGACCAAAACGATTTCACGTTGGCGAAAACAGGGACTACAGAGCACCAAACAGTGGATCGACAGTCGGTGTCACGTCGTGATTCACCGGGACTGGCTGGCGGAGTTTCTGGAAAAGAATCCGCAGCGGGTGGAAAAGGGGCGAAAATTCTCCCAAATGACCCCGACGGAACGGGAGGAGATCATCGAGCGAGCCAAGCGGATGGCGGCGGTCGGGAACCCCCTGACCGAGGTGATTCGCCGTTTGCACGATGCGACGGGGCGAAGCGTGGAGACGATTCGCTACACGTTGAAAAATTACGACCGCCAGCATCCGCGTGAGGCGATTTTCCCCAAGTACCAACGTTCCCTGACCGACGGGGAAAAGCAGGAGCTGCTGGAAATGTACCGCCGGGGAGCGGGCGTGGATGCGATTTCGCAGCGATTTTCTCGAACCCGGACGAGCGTTTACCGCATCATTGCCGAAATGCGTGCCCGACGGATTCAGGAAATGGTTCTCGACCCGGTGGTTCCGCCGGAATTTTCGCAGATGGTGGAGGGTTCCGACGAGGAAAACGCCCTGCTCTCCGAGCCGCCCGCCACCGTGGGAAAGCCCCGAAAGGGGAAACTGCCGTCCGGACTGCCCGCGTATCTGGCCAGCCTGTACACCGTGCCACTGCTGACGTTCGAGCAGGAGCAGCATCTGTTTCGGAAAATGAACTACCTGAAATTTCGCGCGGAAAAATACCGTCGGGAGCTGGATATGCAGCACCCCATCAGCCGGCTCATGGATCAGATCGAGCGGGATTTCGACGCGGCGACGGAGGTTAAAAACCAACTGGTCACGTCAAATCTACGGTTGGTCGTGTCGATTGCCAAACGCCACACCAGTCCCACGTCCCCGCTGTTCGACCTGATCAGCGACGGCAACATGTCGCTCATTCGGGCGGTTGAGAAATTCGACTATTCCCGCCGCAATCGATTCAGCACCTACGCCAGTTGGGCCATCATGAAAAACTACTCCCGCGCCCTGACCGACCAGCAGCGTTATCATGCCAGGTTCGTCGCCATGGAAAACGAGGGAAATATCGAAATCGAACAGGAGGAATACGACCACGAAGCGGCCGAGCGTTACCATTCCAAACAGGAAAAACGTATCGCCGCCATGCTGAAGGTGCTGACTCCGCGTGAACAGCAGATCATCATCCGACGCTTTGGGCTGAATCGCGACCGGGAACCGTTGACGTTAAAACAGGTGGGGCAGGAAATGGGCGTCACCAAGGAACGAATCCGCCAAATCGAAATCCTTGCCATCAACAAACTCCGCGAAGCGGGGATGAGTCCGGGGTAAGGCCTCTCGGAAAACCCCGGTGCCCTGCCTTTTTTTTTACAATCGGAAACGGTTTTACGGGGGAAAGCGATTGTTCCGGTAAATATTTTTTAAAAAATTTTTTTCCGACCCCAAACCGTCGCTTTCCCCGTCGAAAAAGAAGTATATTACAGATAGAAAGCGTTTTCAGGAGGATACATAATGAAAAAAGGACTTTGCTTTTTTGTCGGTTTTCTGCTTCTTTTGATTGGGGGACAATTCCTGCTGACCGACCGGGTCTATCTGACGTCGCAGTTCACCCACGCGTTGGCCCGGCGGCAAGACCCCACGATCAACAAAAAAACCTGGTGGTACGAAGCCATCTACGGCGAGAAGGTGAAGATCCCCGAAAAGGAGATCGCCATTCCCGAATCGGCCGCATACATGACCATGGCGGTGGCGTCGATTTGCATCATGCACGGGCTGGTGATTCGGTCGAAGTAACCCCCAGATACAGTGCCTGAGTGCCGTCGTCGCCATGCCCGGAATCCTGTAGGAGTTCGTAGAGCCGTTTGGCAAGCGTCGTGCCTGGCAGGTCGAGTTCCATCGCGTCGGCTTCTTCCAGTGCAATCCGCAAATCCTTAACGAAATGCCGGATTCGGAAACCGGGCGCAAAATCTCCGTTCAGGATACGCGGCCCCAGATGGGAAAGCGACCAGCTCCCCGCCGCCCCGGTCGCGACGGACGCCAGCACGGTGTCGGTGTCCAGTCCAGCTTTTTTCGCGTATCGCAGAGCCTCGCAGACCCCCATCATGTTCCCGGCAATCAGAATCTGGTTGACCATTTTGGTATGCTGTCCCGCACCGGCAGCCCCCTGGAACTGCACCGTTTTACCGAGAATCTCCCACACGTCGGCCAGCTTCTCGAACGTCTCGTGCGTCCCCCCGACCATGATGGAGAGCGTACCGTTTTTCGCCCCCACGTCCCCGCCGGAAACGGGCGCGTCGAGCGACGAAACGCCGATTTTCGCCGCCGCCTCAAAAATCCGCTTCGCCAGCGACGGGCGACTGGTCGTCATGTCCACCACCATTTTGCCCGCCGCTCCGGTCTCCTGAAAACCGCGTAAAACGCCCGTTTCCGGGTTCAGGATCACCTCCTCAACATCGGTGGGGAAGCCGACCATCGTGAACACCACGTCGCACGCTTCCGCCACCCGACGCGGGGAATCGGCCCAGACCGCCCCCGCCGCCAGCAGGTTTTCCGCCCTGCCCTTCGTACGCGAAAATACCACGCACGTGTGTCCCGCCGCCAGCAGTCTTGCGACCATCGCGCCGCCCATGATCCCGGTTCCAATCCAGCCGATACGCATATCGCACCTCATCCAGGGTTAAAAGTGAAAATCCCGATCCTTTTCCGCACCGCCCGCTCCCAGGCGAAAAATCCTCATTTCCCGTTGGGCCGGTTTCAGCACCACAATGTCACACAACAACGATTCCTTTCGGCCAAATCGTGTGTAATCGGCAAAATCGGGGAGGTTTTCGTCGTGGATGGTGCCGTAACTCTGTGTGAGGATGTAGTGAACGCCCCGCTCGTAAATCTGGTTTCCAAAGTGGCTATGTCCAAAAATGCAGCCGGCCAGCGTCGTGTTCTGGTTTTGGGTAAAGTCCCAGCGCACCCCATCCTTTTCCCCTTTTTCCTTCTGGACGAACGCCTCTAAAACCGTTCGCGCGGTTTCGCCATACGAAATCTTTGCCGACTGCGTGGCTGGCAGCCATGGGCCGAGGCTCCTGTGAATGGAGATATGCTGTAGCACCACGGCGCAGAAATCCTTCGGCATTCGCAGGTGGTCGGCCAAAAACTGAACCTGCTCTTGGGAATAGCCCCGCTCCCCCGCCTCGCTGGAGTTGAGGAAAAAAACGCGACACGGTTTGCCGGGAAGATCGTAATACCCGTAGTCCCCATTGGGGCCGACGACAAGCGGAAACCCCTTGCCCCGCGTCTGCCCGTTGAACATTTCGCCATATTCCCTGTTGGAGAGACGTTTGCCCCCAAACACGCCGCCAAACGCCCGGCCCGTATCGTGATTCCCCATGCAGAACAACACCGGCAGCGAAAAATCCCGGTACAGCAACTGCTGGGAAGCAAGCCGTTTTTGGGCATGTTCGGGCGTAGAGGGGTTCCAGTGGGAATCGCGGTCAAAACCGATGTCGCCCAACTCTGCCATAAAATCAGCCTGAATCTGCGTCGCGGCCCGCTGGAGAATCCGAACGTGCGTTTTCGTGTCCCGAAAATCAGGCGTTTCGGAAAACCCAGGGTTCCCCGCGTGGATATCCGACACCAGCGGAAAGACGACTCCCACGTCGGTTCCCTTCCAGGCGTCGATGCGCTGGCGAACCTCGTCGATCTGCGCGGCGGCCCATTGGGGCGTTTCCAGCGGCGGCATTTCCTCTGGAATCGGGGTCTCGTTTTCCGCGTAAACGCTTCCGGCAAAAACCACGGCCCCCGCAGTCGTGGACGCTAAAAATTCCCGTCGATTCATGTTTTTCTCCTAAAAAAGGGGGACCCCGGTTCTTTTAATGACGCGGCACCAGCCACAGCCGGCCCGATTCGGTCGGAATCAGCCGCACCTCCATTTCAAATGCCATTTTCAGGTTTTCCTCCGTCAGTACCGCCTCCCGTGGGCCAACCGCCGCGATTTTCCCCTGCTTCAGAATCATGCCGCGATGGAACACCGGCAGGATGTCCTCGATCCGCTGCGTGATGAACAGGATCGTCAGATCGGGCCGCTTCGCCGCCAGCTCGGAAATCGTTCGCAGCAGGAATTCGCGCCCCGTCACATCCAGATAGACGTTCGGTTCGTCCAGAATCATCAGCTCCGGGTCGGTAATCAAGGCCCTGGCAATGAGGATTTTCACCTGCTCGCCGGACGACATGGTAACGAACCGCTGCTCCATCAAATGCTCGGCCCGCAAAAGCCGCAAAAGCTCGCGTGCCTGCGTCCGTTCCTCGTCGGAAATATCCCGGTAAACGCCCATCGTGGAGTCGATTCCCGAAATGACGATCTCTCCGCCCGTCCACTTCGGGTGGGGGAGCCACTGGTGAATCATCGGACTGACCCATGCGATTTTTCGCCGCAGTTCCAGCAGATTTACCTCTCCCAGCCGGTGGCCCAAAAGCTCGACCCGCGCCCCATACAGTGGCCACAGGAAGCCGGTCATGATTTTGACAAGCGTCGTTTTTCCCGCCCCGTTGGCACCGAGGATGAAGGAACGCTCCCCCCGCTTTACGCTCCAGGAGAGGTCGTCCAGGATGGTTTTGCCGTCGATACGCACGGTGGCGTTTTGAATCGAAATAACGTTCATGGTTTTCGCAAAAGGGTTTCTACCAGACAGCGGGCCGATTTTTCTTCCAGCACCAACGTCCGTTCCGGTTCATGAATATGTTCGAGGTAATGCGCATCGGAATCGTTCAGCACCCGGCACTGTTCCAGATACGGATTACGACGTCGGATTTCGTGCAGGCACGACAGGTCTTTCAGCTCAAACGTCGTAAACAGACTGTCGGGCGGAACGAAACCAAGGTTGGCCAAAAGACTGTTCGCCGCTTTTTCAATATGCGCCGGAAACATCACGCCGTCGTACGAACGCGCCCGCTCCCACAGGGCGTCGAACGGGATTTTCGTCGCGTTGATTAAAAGATTCGGCACCGTTCCCGTCACGGTATCGTTCAGCCCGTAAATTTGCTGCTTGCCGAAAATGTTCTCGTCGTTGGGAAACGGAAGGAGTTCGGAATAGACCATCGCGTCAAAATCCATCGCCGCGTCGAGCGTCGGAAAAAGACAGACCGCATGAACCTCCTCCGCCGTGGTGACTTCCATGCCCGGCACCGCCAGCACGCCGTACTCCGCCGCCGCTTTGAGTAATGCCGGACAGTTCTTGCAGGAATTGTGATCGGTCAACGCAATCACGTCCAACCCCTTGATCGCCGCCATGCCCGCGATATTCGCCGGGGTCATGTCGTCGTCGCCGCACGGGGAGAGGCACGAATGCAAATGCAGATCGTAAAACAGTTCGGGCATGACGCGTCACTCGGAATTCCGCATGAATTGGTAAACGCTCAGCGCCGCTTCAAAAATGGGCATCTCGGTGGCCAATACGGTAATTCCCTGCGTCGCCGCCTTCTGGAGTACGGCAGGTTCCATCTGCGCATTCTCCGCCAGCACGATACACGCCGCATCCGTCAGCGAAGCAACGGCCAACGCGTTGACATTCCCCATGACCGTCACCCACACGCACCCCGCCGTGGCATGGCTCATGGCGACGCTGAGCATGTCGCAGCAAAACGGACGAGTCAGTTCCTTATCGCCGTCGTCGCCCGCATTCAAAACGCGGAAAAAACCCGCTTCAAGGAGTTCATTCAGTTTCATGTGCTTCCGTTTCGTTTTCGTTATGGTGTTCTCCACTATTCCATGCCCCCTGATTGTCCAACAGGGACATTTCATCCGTAATTTTGGTAATGTACTCGCGCAGGATGGCCACCGCCTCACGACGCCGAACCTGCTTCTCCGCAATCACGTCGGCAAGCGCAGAGACTTCCGACGATAATTTATTAATGTTCTGCCGCAAGCAGTAAATGCAATCCTTCTCCGTGGCTGCCCCGCGAGCAATATCCTCGGCCAACGCCTTGCACGTCGGCGCCCCGCACGAACCGCAGTCCAGCCCCGGAAATTTCTTCAAAAGCTGCTCCACCTGATTCAGCCGCGTGAAACTCTCCTGCTGCGTCCCCCCCAATCGGAACACCGGCTCGTACTCCACCGGGGCCGTCCAGGGCACAAACGCTTCGGCATCCTCGTCCAGATGGCTTTTTGCAACCGGCATGTACTTGTGCAGGTATTTCAGCTTGACTTCGGAAACGTAGGGGTTCTCCACCGTCAACACACCGCCGACACACCCGCCGTTGCACGCATTCAACTCGACGAATCGCAGGTTGGTGAACTTCTCATCCTCCAAATCCTCCAGCACGCGAATGACGTTCTCGATCCCGTCCGCCGCCAGGTAACTCTCCGTGAAAAGCCCGCTCGCCTCGCCGCCGCTGCGTCCCCAGCTGATCCCGATTTTCCCCGCCTTGCCAAGGTCTACGGAAACATCCCGCACCGCTTTCATGTGCGGAAGAAGCTGCGTATAGACATCTTTAATCGCCAACACCTTGTCCACCTGGCTCTTTTCCACCCCCAACGGCGACTGCACGTACGTTACCTTGGAAGGGCAGGGCGTGATGAAAATAATGCCGATCTTCTCCCGCGGCAACCCGGTTTTCAACATCGCCCGCGCCGCCGCTAAATTGGCCGCCACCTCGATCGGTGGATTCAACGGCAAAAGATGCGGAATCAAATTCGGGAACCGAACACGAATCAGCCGCACCACCGTCGGACACGCCGTGCTGATGACCGGACGAATCTCCTTGTGCTCGTTGAGGTATTCCCGCGTCGCTTCCGAAACCAGCTCGGCCGCCGCCCCCACCTCGTACACGTCGTTAAACCCCATACGCAGCAGGGCGTTCAGGATAATATTCACGTCGTCCAGATGGTTGAACTGCCCAAACAACGACGGGGGCGGAAGCGCAACGGTATAGTCGTACTGCTTCAAGACGTCCAGCGTATCGTAAGTCGCATGCTTGGCGTGGTGCGGGCAAATGCGAATGCACTCCCCGCAGTCGATGCAAAATTTACTGTTGATTTGCGCCTTCCCGTTCCGCACGCGTATGGCGGCGGTGGGACACCGCTTGATACAGTTGATGCACCCCTTGCAAAGGTCTTTGTCGAGTCTTACGGAATGATAAAACTTGTCCATCTTAAAGTCACAGGTTGACGCTCATGGTAATTGTCGTCCCGACGCCGAGGGTGGTTTGAATCTCCATCGTGTCGGAATATTTTTTCATATTTGGCAATCCCATTCCCGCCCCGAAACCGAGATTGCGAATTTCCTCCGGCGCCGTCGAGTACCCCGCCTGCATCGCCAACGCGACGTCCGGGATTCCAGGCCCCTGGTCGTTCAGGATCATGGTAATGGCATTCTCCGCGATCTTCACGGTAATCACCCCCCCACGCGCATGAATAACCATGTTGATCTCCCCTTCATACATGGCAATGGCCACTTTTCGCACTGCGTCCGGGGAAACGCCCATCTGCTTCAGTTTTTGTTTGACGTCGCTGCTTGCCTCGCCAGCCCGGGTAAAATCGTCCGGAGAAATGGGGTAGGTCAGCACGATTTCTTCGCTCATGACATTGCGCCTCCATGCAAACCGGCCATATAAAGTAACCCGCAGGCCGAAAACATCCGGTGCGGCGTTTCCAGAACGATCAGGTCCCGTTCTCGTGCCATATCCTGAATGATGTCGTCCGGGTGCTTTCCTCGAACGAAGATCACGCATACGATATCAAGCATTTCCGCCGTGCGAATCACCTGCGGATTGCACAGCCCTGTCAACAGGATGGAATGGTCTTTGGAAAAAGCCAGAACATCGCTCATCATGTCGGAGCCGCAGGCGGTACGAACGTCCTTGTCGAGCATTTCGTGCCCGACAAGAACTTTTGCGTCCAAGATTTTCTGAACGTCACGAACGGTCATTAAAGGGTACTCCTGTTGGATATGTAAAAGGAAAAAAGAGGGTCTCCCCGCAAATTACAAGCAATTTATAAATAAAAAGCCCTTTAAACATACCATGGGGGGAATCCTTTGACAAGGAGGGCGTAATGAATGTTTCATGGTTAGAGTGCCTTCCAATTGAGTGGGCACGGTCGTTAGCGTCGGCCTTTAGGCCGTTCGGATGGATTCTCGTGGTGCATGGCAGTGAAAATCCATCGCTTCGGACAGTGGGAACGGCCTAAAGGCCGACGCTAACGCTCCTCCCTTAAATTTGCAGGCGTCCTTTTGCCTATTTTCACCAGTTTTGCCTATTTTCACCAGCCTACCCCTTGACAAAAAGCCGGGGGAGAATATAGTATGCTATGAATAGGGGAATATTTTTGCCCCTGTTTAGTATGTCCATTGTCCATTCAAACACACTTATTTTTTCAGATTCCTTTTTGTATTCAGGAGAACTATCTACCATGAACACGAGCGGAAATATCGGAGCTTGGCTCCGTCGCTGTCTCCCGGCCGTCGCGGTTGTCGCCGCGCTGCTTGCCGGTGGTATGGCATTCGCACAAGATCAAAACAACGCCCCGGCGGAAGCGGCTCCGGCCCCTGCTGCGGAAGCTACTCCGGCTCCGGCGACTCCGGCCCCTGCTGCAGAAGCGGCCCCTGCCCCGGCGGAAGCTACTCCGGCTCCGGCTGAAACGGCTCCGGCTCCGGCTGCTCCAGAAGCGGCCCCGGCTGCGGCTGCGGTGGAAACGGCCCCGGCTGCTCCAGAAACGGCTCCGGCCCAGGAAACTGCGGAGAATCCGGACGCTCGCGAACCGTTCAAGGGAACGTACGGAAATTATTGGTGGCTGGCTTTGGCCGGTTCGCTTGCCGCGTTGTTTTTTGCCCGGCATTTCTATGTCACGATGATGAAGGCGGACGAAGGAAACGAGGAAATGGTTTCCATCGCTGCGGCGGTTCGTGAAGGTGCGAACGCTTATCTGTGGCAGCAGTACAAAGTGGTTGGTATTTTCTTTGTGGTGATTTGGGCGTTTTTGATGTACCTTGCGTGGGGTCTGGGCGTTCAGAACAAAATCGTGCCGTGGGCCTTCCTGACCGGTGGTTTCTTCAGTGGTCTGGCGGGATATTGCGGGATGAAAACGGCCACGTGGGCTTCGTCGCGTACGGCTGCCGGCGCCATGAAATCGCTGAACCAGGGGCTTCAGGTCGCGTTCCGTTCGGGTGCGGTGATGGGGCTGACGGTGGTTGGTCTGGGGCTTTTGGACATCGTGCTGTGGTTTGGTGCGTTGTACTGGGTGTTCCCGCAGTTTGGCTGGACGATGAGCCTGACCGAAATCACGGTCGTGATGCTCTGCTTTGGAATGGGTGCTTCCTCGCAGGCGTTGTTCGCGCGTGTGGGTGGTGGTATCTACACGAAGGCGGCCGACGTTGGTGCCGACCTTGTGGGTAAAGTCGAAGCCGGAATTCCGGAAGACGACAAGCGTAACCCGGCGACCATTGCCGACAACGTGGGCGATAACGTCGGCGACGTGGCGGGCATGGGTGCGGACCTTTACGAATCGTACTGCGGTTCGATTCTTTCGACGGCGGCCCTGGGTGTTGCGGCCTATGCCGCGATGGGTGCCAGCAACGCGGTGCAGTTGAACGCGTTGTTCCTGCCGATTTTGCTTGCGGCGGTGGGAATCGTGCTGTCGATTTTCGGGATTTTCCTTGTCCGTACCGACGAAAAGGCGGATCAGGGAACGTTGTTGAAGGCTTTGGGCAAAGGGGTGAATTTCCCGTCGCTGATCATTGCGGTGGTTTCGGTGCTGGTTGCGGCCAAATTGATGGACGGCACGGCGAAGATGGCGGGTTGGTCGGTCGTGACCGGTTTGGTTGCCGGCTGGCTGATTGGAAAATGGACGGAATATCGCACCTCTTACGAATTCAAACCGACCCAGGCGATTGCCAATCAGGGCAAGACGGGCCCGGCGACGGTGATTATCGCGGGGATTGCGGAAGGGATGTTCAGCACGTGGGCCCCGGTGGTGATTGTCGGTATTGCGACGTTGCTGGCGTTTGGATTCACGACCGGTTTTGATTTCTCGAACGTGAAATTGTTCTCGTTGGGTCTGTACGGTGTGGGTATTGCCGCTGTGGGTATGCTCAGCACGTTGGGCGTGACGCTGGCCACCGACGCTTACGGCCCGATTGCCGATAATGCGGGTGGAAATGCCGAGATGTCGGAGCTTCCGCCGGAAGTTCGTGAGCGAACCGACGCGTTGGATTCTCTGGGGAACACCACGGCCGCGACGGGCAAGGGTTTTGCCATTGGTTCGGCGGCGTTGACGGCGTTGGCTTTGTTGTCGGCGTACATCGAGGAAGTGCGGGTTGGTTTTGAGCGTTGGGGAGCCACGGCGGTGGAAATCCTGGAAAAAGATGCTGCCAATCAGCCGGGATATTATAAGGTCTCCAACCAGTTTGTGGTGAAGTACGAAGGGAAGGAAGCGACGGAAGCGGCGAAGGCTGCCAGTCAGTCGGAATATTTCCCGACGTCGTACCTGGTGATGCCGAATCAGGCGCAGAACCCGAACGACGAGTCGAAGATTTATCGTGGTGCCGAAACCACGTGGGCGCAGTCGAACGAGGCGTGGAAGAATCTGGATTGCAAGGCAGGTCCGGCGTTCATTACCCCGGAAGCGGCGCAGCTTTTGCCGTTCGTTCCGACGGACGACAGCACTCCGGAAATGACGGCGGTCAAGTCGGCGAACATGATGGACTGGATGAATTACTACACCTGTAACCTTCTGAACCCGAAGGTTCTGGTAGGGATTTTCCTGGGTGCCATGAGCGTGTTCGTGTTTGGTGCCATGACGATGATGGCCGTAGGCCGTGCCGCGGGCGGTATGGTGGAGGAAGTGCGTCGTCAGTTCCGCGAGATTCCGGGCATCATGGAGTACAAGAACAAGCCGGACTACAAGAAACCGGTGGCGATCTCCACAATGGCGGCCCAGAAGGAAATGGTGGTTCCGTCGCTTTTGGGCTTGATTTTGCCGGTGGTAGTGGGGCTTCTGTTGGGCGTGACGGGCGTGATTGGCCTTTTGGTCGGAACGCTGACGTGCGGATTCTGCGTGGCCGTTTACATGGCGAACGCGGGCGGTGCGTGGGACAACGCGAAGAAGTATGTTGAAGCGAACATCGATGCGTCGTTGGGCGGCAAGAAGTCCGAGACGCACAAGGCCACGGTCGTCGGCGACACCGTGGGCGATCCCTTCAAAGATACGACGGGTCCTTCGCTGAACATTCTTATCAAGCTGATGAGTATGGTTTCGGTGGTTGCCGCGGGTCTGATTGTGAAGTTTGCGATTTTCTAAAGTAGATTGCGGATTTCTCAATGGTATAGAGAGCGGGAGGTTTTCGGGCCTTCCGCTCTTTTTGTTTTTTGTTTTTTAATTTTGGGGAGGGGAGGGGGGTGGAATTTTAGAATCCCCGCTCCTGTTCTTCCGGTTGTGCCAATTATGCGGGTTGGTAGAAAAATAATCACTCTACAGGAGTTAAAAAACCGATTCTGTCGAAAAGTGGGATTGTAAACCGAGAGGAAAATATTTTGTATTTTTTTCTGGAAAAATCTTCCCTTGGAGTAGATTTTGCAAGGTTTGCGGATTATAATACATGAGTTAGGGATTCCGTCCTGTGAAGGGGATGGGATTGGCTTCTCGTGCGGGATATATTTTTCGTTGCTTTCTTCAGGAGAGTAAACCATGACTAAACATGTTTTGTTAGCGGCATTCGTAACCCTGTTTGTGGTGAGCACCGCGTTGGCGCAGAATGGGGTGATATCGACCATTCCGGGTTCCGCCGAGATGCGGGTAACGGAGGGGAAAGAGAGCGATTTGTTTGTTCTTTCTCTGAGTCCGGGCGTTGTGGAGACACTCCCTGGGGTGGACGTCGTTGTGCTTTGCGACACGTCGGCCACGATGAGCGGGCAGTACCGAGACGAGCAGCTTACGGCGTTACAGGTGCTTTTGGGTTCGTTGGGCAGCCAGGACCGGGTACATTTGGTGGCCTGCGACGTGAAGGCGATTCCGCTGACGTCGGGGCTTTTGGCACCGGACTCTGCGGAGGTGACGGCGGCGATTACGAAGCTGGAGAATCGTGTTCCGTTGGGTTCGAGCGACATGAAAGTGGCGTTGGAGTCGGCGATGGGGGCGTTCACCGGGGATTCCAAGGCGAAGGTAGTCGTGTACCTGGGGCAGGGGACGAGCCGGGCGAGGATCATGCTTCCGAAGGAGTTTGGGGATTTGGCGGATGCACTGGCGTCGAAGCAGATTTCGGTGGACGCGGTGGCGATGGGGCCGAACATGGATATTGTTCTTTTGAAGACGTTGGCCGCCAAGACGGGGGGCAACGTGATTTGTCCGGCGATGGTTACAGACGTGGAAAACGCCGCGTCGAGCATGTACGCGATGAACGACATCGGTTCGCTTCCGGAGGTGGTACGGACGAAAGTTTACTGGACGTCGCCGGAGTCGGACCAGATGGCGGATCCGAATATTGAGGTGATGTATCCTGCGCAGATGCCGCCGTTCCGTGGGGATCGGGACACGATTGTGATTGGCAAGCTGAAAAAGGGGACGACCTCGGTCAACCTGTCGGTCGCGTTTTTGGATGGTATGAAACGGACGTACGACGTGGCGCCGAAGGTGGAGGTGGCTCCGTTCATCGAGGAGATGGTTCGGTACGTCGAGGAGAAGAAGGGATGGCTGCCGTTGGTTTCCAGTGCGGACGTGGCGAATGTGATGGCGAACATGAACAATCATGTGGGAACGCTGTTATCGCTTGCCAAGCAGTCGCTGGAAGGGGAGGACATGCAGCTGGAGAGCGCAGCGGATTTGGTGCGTCAGGCCAAGCTGAAGGCTCCGACGGATCCGGAAGTGCTGAAGATGGAAAAGGTGGTGGACGAGCTTCTAGTGGCACGTCAGAACCAGGTAAGCGGCATGGGGGCACCGTTGGACAGTGGCGTGAATCTTTCGTCGAGCGTGCAGTCGCGGGAGGCGGACATTCAGAGTGCGAACGTGCGGGTGCAGAATGCGGTGAACTCGGCGCGTCAGTTGATGGTGGCGCAGCCGCAGGAAGCGAACACGGTACTCCAGCAGGAATTGGGATTTGTGGAGGAAGCGGATCTTCCGCCGGAAGTGAAAGATGCGTTGGGGAAGCAGATTCGTGCGACGATGCGTCAGGCCCGTTCGCGTGAGGAGGAATTGGCCATTCGGGAGCAGGAGGATCTGGTTCGTTTGAACGAGATGCGAGAGCGACAGATTGTGTTGGACAACGCACGGACGGATCGTCAGCGTGTTCAGCAGTTGATGCGTCGTTTCGATTCGTTGATGGAGGAAGGGAAGTACCGTCAGGCGGAGGAGAATGTGGCGCAGGAAGTGTTGCGTCGCGATCCGGACAATCTGGCGGCGGTAACTGGCACGATCACGGCCCGCAACACGGGGTATGTGGAGCAGGCAATGCAGAACAACATCCGTCGGATAAAGGGGTATGTGGATGCGTTGCATCAGGTGGAGGTTTCGCACGTGCCATTCCCGGAAGAGCCGCCGGTGGTGTATCCGGACTCGGAGGAATGGAAGCGTTTGACAGAGCGTCGTGTGGAGAAGTACAAGACGATGGATCTTTCGCAGCGTAGTTCGATCGAGAAAAAGATCATGGACACGTTGAAGGAAGAAACGACGATCAACGCGACCGAGATGCCGTTGCAGGATGTGATTCGCAAGCTGAAGGAAGATCATGGGATTGAGATTCAGTTAGACGAGAAGGCGTTGATGGATTTGGACATCGACCCGGAAAACGAGATGGTAACGATGAACGTAAGCGGTATTTCGCTGGGGGCGGCCCTGCGATTGATGCTCAGTTCGCGGGAGCTGATGTACGTGGTGGAAGACGAAGTGTTGAAGATCACGAGCACGGAGTCGGCCAGCACGAGTTTATCGACGCGCGTTTATCCGGTGGCGGATTTGGTGTTACCGATTGAGAACATCTCCCCGATGGGCGGCGGCATGATTGGCGGCGGCATGATGGGTTCCGGCAACAGCGGCATGGGCGGCGGTATGGGCGGCTTCATGAACGTTCCGACGCCGGTTACTCCCAAGGCCAACGCAGTAAAGGGGAATGTTTATTACGATGTTCCGGATACGTTGAAGCCGGTTCGTAAAGCGAAAAAAGCGAAGAAGGCGACGAAGGACTGGAATGCGTATTTCCGGGCACTGGAAGGGGCTTCGGAGGAGCGGCTTGAGGAGAGCCAGGCGGAGGTTCGGGAAGCGGTTCGGAAGTATCGTGTTTCCAAAAATTTTGCCGGGATCATTGATTTGGTGAACGCGGCGTTGCTGCATGGACAGGTTCAGACCTGGATGTACGAGACGTTGGCCATTGCGATGGTGATGGACGAGCGTCCGGCAGACGAAGTGGAGCGGGCGATGACGTCGGCGCTGGAGTTTTGCAACGATCCGAATCAGATGCTTCTGATCGGTTCGTACCTGGAGAACCTTGGTTTCCCGCAGCGGGCGCTTTTAATTTACGAGCAGTTGGGGAAATTGTTCCCGAACGATCCGCAGCCGTTTGTGTTTGGTTTGAAGCTGGCCAGCCGTCCGGATGTGGACGACGTGGCGGGGATTCAGTGGGCTTCGCTGGGGTTACTGCGGCAGGATGCAGGCGAGGATCGTCAGGCGGACTGGCGGAACGCGATGTATTCGGCCAAAGCGATGGTGGAGCGATTGAACAAGGGAGGCAAGACGTCGGAAGCGGAGCGTTTCGCGGCGAGCCTGAAGGAAGCGTTGGTTCGGGACTGCCGGATAACGGTTTCGTGGACGGGCGACGCGGACATCGACCTGTACGTAGAGGAACCGAACGGATCGATCTGTTCGCAGCGGAATCGTCGCAGTGCGGGCGGGGGCGTGTTGACGCGTGAGTCGGCCTCCCGTCAGACGGGGCGAGACGGGTCGGCCCGTGCGGTGGAGACGTACGTTTGTGCTCAGGGCTTCACGGGGAATTACAACGTTCTGGTGAAGAAGATGTGGGGCGAAGTGGTCGGCGACAAGGTGTTGGTGGACATTGCGTTGCATGCGGGCACGGAGAAGGAGCACCACATCAAGAAGGTGGTGAAGCTGGACGGCGATTCGTTTGGCGTGGCGTTTACGATGACCCATGGTCGTCGGACGGATTCGCTTCAGGCGCAGCGACTGGTGGAGAAGGTGAAGGAAGTGAAGACGTCGCAGTTGGCCAAACAGCTGGTGGACAATTTGGATCAGAAGGCGTTGGCCGATTATAGCAGCACGACGAGCGGCGGTTATCAGCCGTATTACGTGAATGGTGCGGTCGGTTACAAGCCGGAGATTCTCTGGTTGCCGGAAGGGGCGCAGTTGTCGGCGCAGGGCGTGATTTCGGCGGACCGTCGGTACGTGCGAATCACCGCGTCGCCGTTGTTCTCGACGATTCCGGAAACGCGTATTTTCAACTACGTGACCGGCGATACGACGTATGAGGAAAGTAGTTCTTCCAGCAGCAACAACAGCGATTCCTCCCTGTAAGATGAGTACGATTCTCGGCATCATCAGCGACACGCACGGAAACATTCCGGCGTGTCGTTTGGCTTTAAAGATATTTCAGGAACATGGCGTTCAGGAGATTCTTCATTGTGGAGATGTGGGGACGGTGGAAATCGTGGAGATTCTTTCCGCGTTGCCGACGCATTATGTTTTTGGAAACACCGATTCCCGTGGATGGATACGGCGTGCGATTTTGGACTGCGGACAGACCTGCTACGAATCGGTAGGCATGATGGCCCGCGAAGGGAGGCAGATCGCGTTTTTGCATGGCGACGACTGGCGGACGTTTGACGATCTTTTGCACTGCGGGCGTTTCGATTTGATCTGTTGTGGTCACACGCACGAATACGAGTGGCGAATCGAGGGGGAAAAGACGCATGTTCTGAATCCGGGCGCGTTGTACCGAACGAAGTCGCCATCGGTGGCGATGGTGGAACTTCCGTCGTTGCGGGTGCGGAAGGAATCGGTACGATAGAGGTTGGTAAGGGATTTTTGGCCCGGATGGGATTTTCGCGAAAATTTTACTCCATGAAGCTGAGCGTTGGGGTATTCTTTCCGTAGATGAGCGTCATGAATTCCGCGCGGGTGATGGGGTTTTTGATGAACCAGCCACGCATGGCGGAGGTGATGCAGGTGGCGCCCGGTTTTTTGATACCACGAATGGCCATGCAGGTGTGGAGTGCTTCGATCACGACCCCAACCCCGCGAACCTGAAGTTTCTCGACGAGAAGATCGGCAATGGTGGCGGTCATCCGTTCCTGAACCTGGGGGCGTCGGGCAATGTCTTCCACGACGCGGGCCAGTTTGCTCAGTCCGATGATTTTCCCGGAAGGAAGGTATCCGATATGGACTTTTCCCATGAAGGGGAGGAAGTGGTGCTCGCACATGCTGTTGAAGGAAATATCACGGACAAGGACGATTTCGTTGTAATCCTCGGTGAAATACTTGTGCAGGTGGACGCAGGGGTCACGGTGGAGGCCTTGAAACATTTCGGCATACATCCGGGCGACGCGTCGCGGGGTTTCGCAGAGGCCTTCACGGTCGGGGTTTTCACCGACGGCGAACAGGATTTCGCGGAAGGCACGTTCGATGCGTTCCAAATCGACAATATTTTCCTGGGGGGCGTTTTCTTCCATGGTATTCATGCGATGTTTTCGTCAATGGTGGATTGGATACGGGCTTTGGACTGCATTCCGAGGAGTTGCTCCACAACCTCGCCATTTTTGAAAAAGAGCAGGGTAGGGAGGGAGGTGATTCCGTAGTGGTTCGCAACTTCGGAAGATTCGTAGACGTCCACCTTCACGATTTTGACTTTTTTCGGGTCGTTTTCGGCGGCGAGCTGATCCAGAATGGGGGCCAGCATTCGGCAGGGGCCGCAACCGGGACCCCAAAAATCGACGAGCACGACGCCCGGAAATTCCAACACTTCACCGACAAAATGGTCTGCGGAGACCGAAACAGCCTGACTCATGATAAACTTCTCCTGAAAACGAGGTGTCTGGGAACCGGAATAAAATTTCGGAAAACTCATACGATTGTAACCGCTCAGAAGGAAAAGTCAAGGGCGCGAGACATGGCTGCATGGGAGGGTCGCGCAAATTTTGAGGGCATCCTCTGGACAAAGTAGATAAAATGTGGTAGAATACAACCGTATTTGATGACTTTCCCAAAAAAATTCCGGAGCGAAGAAATGCTCTTTGGCTCGCGGGAGCGGGCGGGAAGGTGTCTTATTCATTCAATCTTTCATTTTGTATTTTTCAAGGGAAGTGAAATGACGAGGAAGATGATTGGCGTAGTTTCCCTGTTGGGACTTTTGGCACTGGTTTCAGAAGCGATGGCGCAGTATCCGTATGCGGTCCCGGTTCGTCCGCAGGTTGCGTCGAAGATGGTCGTCACCGACGGAGGAGCGGTCACTCCGGGTAAGGAAACGAAGGTGGAGGAGACCAAAGTGGAAGCGAAAGCGGAAGCCACGGTTTCGACTTCGGCGAAGCAGGCGAAGCAATCGGTTTCAGAGATGCCGCTTGTAGCACATCCGGTGGCGCCTGCGCAGGCGCATGCGGGATACACGCGTGCGGCAATTCGTTCCATGCCGATTTTGGAACGTCCGAATCGTCCGGGTCATTTTTACGGCAACGCCGTTCGCCGTCGAGCTGGGACAGCATATTGATAATTGATAACGATGTTCTTCAACGGGGGCGACTTGGATTCGACCGGGCAGTTGAAGTGGGGGTTGCGTGTCGTGGTTTGTCAGCGTGCCACGTTAAAAGCCGACAAAACAACAAATGCCAATAATAACAACTTGGTAATGGCTGCCTAAGAAAAGGTGCCCGGGCGATGAAATCCCTGACAGACGGAGTTCAAAGTTGCGTATTAAAAGTCTGGATCGTTCCGGCTCACTGGAGGTACGACCGGGACTAAATTTTGTTCCTATCTGGTTCCCAGGCCGGCTTGTCGGTACTCTGGCATGGGGACGAGACTTAAAGAATCGACTACGCATGTAGACGCTCTCATGGATATGTTGCGGGACGCGGGTTCGATACCCGCCGCCTCCAATGAAAAAAAGAGGAATCGGATTTTGTCCGGTTCCTCTTTTGTTTTGGGGAATTTGCCAGGAAAAATTTTTCTCTGCCATCTTGACAAATAAAGTGAAATTGGATATAATTACACTTGCATTCAAAATTGTATGCAAAAATAAATACAAACAAACCTGTATTTCGTTACCTCCGCAGGGCCGTGAATTTTTATTTTCATCAAGCGAGGGCGGCGGAGGGTTCCAACGGCGTTTGGAAAATGACGCGAACATGTGGATTGCCGTTGCAGGAGGGCCTGTTCTAGGGAGTTGCGGAAGGTAGAAAGGGATTGAAAGAAGGAGGTTTTTCGTTGGCTATCGTAACACGAGATTGGATTTGTCAGACGATCCAGGAGCGTATTTTGTCGGGAGAGTTACGACCGGGAATGCGGCTTTCGGAGGTATCCATGGCGAAGGAGTTGAACGTCAGTCGCACGCCGTTGCGGGAGGCGTTCAGTACGTTGATTTCGCAGGGGATTCTCACGCGGCTTCCGACGGGGGCGGTTTTCGTTCGGGAGGTCACGGGGGAGGAAGTCCGGGATATTTACGAGATGCGTCTGTGGTTGGAGCCGGGGGCGGCCCAGGTAGCGGCAGAGAAGATTTCGGAGTCGCAGCTTCAGATTTTGCGGGAGTGCTGTGAGAAGGGAACGCGGCTTTGCGAGCGTATTGGCGACGGGACGATTCCGGTTTCGGAGTATGCGCAGTGCCAGTACGTTCACATGGTGGAGATCGACATTCCGTTTCATTTGACGCTTTGCGAAGCGACGGGAAATTCGATTTTGCACCCGTTTATGCGGCGGTTACGGATTTTGCAGCGGAGCTGGATACCGTTGCCGATTCGCACTTTTTCGGCGGAGGATTATCCACGGGTGACGCAGGAACATTGGGAGATTTACGAGGCGGTGGCCTGTCACGAGGGGCTGTTGGCTTTGGAAAGGGTTCAGCGGCATGTGGCGCATGCGCTGGACAAGGTAATGGTTTTGATTGAACAGGAAAAGCGGGTAACGATGGGCGACTGCTCGAAGATCAGCGAATTGATTCGTTCGAGGGTTCCGGTCGTCCCGGTGACAGATTCATAGCGTCCCGGACGTTAGGAGAAAGAACATGACAAAGACGTATTCTCGATGGATGGTATGGGTGGTTGGAGTCTCCCTTTGGGGTGGAAACCTGTTTGCTGGCACCGTGTTGGTTTACGAAAATGGCGACAGTTTTACCACGTCGGAAAATGGCGGCAGTTTTACCATAACGTCGGGAGCGTTGGAGTATTTCGATGGCACGACCGATTTGAAAGTGAGCGGGAGTACGTTGTTGTCGCCGTCCAATTCTGCGGCATTTGTTGGGGTGTCTATTCCGATAACGCTGGATAATTTCAATGCTGTGGGATTACGTACTGGGGACGGGCTGGTCGGGGAAGATGTCACCGGGTCGGTTTATTTTTCATTCCTGATGCGTTCGGTAGGAACGGACAACGTGCGAACCTCCGGGCTTATTCTTTTTGACTCCGAAAGAACCGTCAACAACGGAAATCAGACCTACATTGGACGCGTTGGATCCGACACTTTGCGGTTTAATGGTAATCGCCCAATTGGAGCGATGGGGTATGATATTGGCAAAGGGAATGTTTTTGGAACGGACACAACCCATTTGATTGTCGGGAAAATTGATTTTACGGAAGGGTCCTATAACGCCGTTTTATCCATGTGGTGCGATCCGGATTTGACGGCCGGGATGTTGGGGCAGCCTGCGAATAAATCGACATTGAATATTACCGGAACGGAGGCCGCAACGCTCAGCACTCAGCTCAAATTGAGTTTTGACGAACTTCGGTTTATCGCTCCAGCGTCGAATACGGGAAAAGTCAATACCATCCATTACGATGAAATCCGCATGGGGACGACGTGGGAAAGCGTTTTACCGACCCGGTACGTTGCGTGGGATGGTTTGGCGGGCACGAACGATTGGGACACGGCGGGGAACTGGAATCGGGGGACTACGCCGGAAAATGGGGACGTTGTGACGTTGGGAGGGACGCAAGTTACGAAAGATTCCTCGCTTGCACTGACGAATGGCGGGTTACGTTTCGAGGCGGCGGCCAAAGGGTTCGGCTCACTGACAATTGACGGAGCCGCAGATTTGACCGGAACGACCGTTTCCGTGGCGACCGATTTCGTATCGCAGTACGTTCCCACTTCGCAAACGCTTCTGACCTCCACCAGCCTGACCGGTTTTACGGCAAGTGAGAGTACGTTTTGGAAGATTGCCGCCAATGGTGGAAAGGTTGTGGCGACGATGAACGACGATTATCACAAGATGGGGACGCAGACAGTGAAGCAGGGCAGTACGGTGGAGTTGGCTTTTGAGGCGACGGCCACGGGCTGGGTGGAGTTACGGGACGTAACGGTTGCCACAGAGAGTACGCTTATGTTTGTGGGGGACGAGGCGAACTGGGAAGCGTTCGCAGCGGTACTGGAAACGGCCTACGAGGAGATGGTGGTGGACACGTCCGAACCGCTTTTGTTGAAGCTATCGGGGTTTGAGAGTGTGGCATCTTCGGCGATTTTGTGGGACTTAACGGCTTACAATGCGCTTTACGGGACGAACTTTAGGGAACCGCTGCACAAATCTCTGATTTTGTCGGGGAGGGTTCCGTGAAAG
>JAUNBJ010000038.1:0-17562 GCA_030535245.1 Planctomycetia bacterium
ATATGGTTGATGGTTGATATGGTTCCGTTCGTTGCCCCTCCAATAAAAAAGCACGACCGAAGTCGTGCTCGTAATATTTTACGTGGGAATTTATCCCGAAGAAATCACTCGGCCGCTTCTTCCGTATCAAAACTCGGCTTCAACGCCGCCTTGCTCGGACGATCATTCTTCCCCACAAATTCCAAAATCGCACGCGTCCCCGAATCGCCCAATCGCGGCTTGGCCAATCGCAACACCCGCGTATATCCACCAACACGATCCATATAACGCGGTGCAACCACGTCAAACAAAAGCTCCACCGCCTTCACGTCGTGAAGCATCGCAATCAACTGACGACGCGCCGCCACCACCGGAGCCGCCGCCGCATTCCACTCTTTCCACGCATCACTCTTACGCCACGTGTCCCACTCCGGCGTACGACGCTCCGCCTTGGGCAACAACGAATCGGCCTTCGCCTTCGCGTCCAAAACGTTCTTCGCTACCGTAACGCACTTCTCCACAAACGGACGCACTTCCTTCGCCTTCTCAATCGTCGTGATAATACGACCCTTCACCTTCGGAATCCCTACGGTCTTGTTCAAAACCGGATCCATGTAATCGTCGTCCTCTCGCTCCGTCAATATCAACGAAACGGCCAACATCCGCATCAAAGCACGCTGATGCTTCGGGTTACGTCCAAATTTACGACCGGCAAATCGGTGTCTCATGTTATTGTTCCTTAACTTCTTGGGGTGACAGGCTGTTTGCCCGTTAAAAAAAGGAAGCCATGCCCGGCAGCGGAAATCTCCCTTCACTGGTTTTCCAACCAGAGGCCACCGTTCACGCCCCACGCGTTCAAAAAGAACGGGGACATGCCCCGTTCGGAAATCTTCTCACTCTCACGGTGCCTTCTGCTGGGGAATCCGCATCCCAAGCTGAAGCCCGTTCTCCTGCAACTTCTCGCGAATCTCCTTCAACGACGTCTCGCCAAAGTTCCGCACCTCCATCAATTCGTCCTCGGTTTTCGTGACCAACTCCCGAATCGTGGAAATGTGGGCCGAATCCAGACAATTGCTGGCCCGTACCCCTAAATGAAGATCCGCCACCGACATCGACAACTTCGCTTCCAAAACCGGATCAATCTCCGTGCCCGCGACCTTGCCCTCCGTGTGAATCTGCTCGCCAAGCTCGCAATATTGCACAAACGGATTCAGGTGCTTGCGAAGAATCTTCGCCGCCTCCACCATCGCAATCTGCGGCCCCAACGAACCGTCCGTCCAGACCTCCATGATCAACTTGTCATAGTTCGTCTTCTGACCCACACGCGTCTCGACCACCTCGTAACGCACCCGCGTCACCGGACTGAACGTCGCGTCCAGCGGAATCGTCTCCTGAACCGCATTCTTCCGCTCCGTGGCAGGAACGTATCCACGCCCCTTTTCCACCACCATCTCCATCACAAACGGCACGTCCGCCGTCAATGTGGCAATCAGATGATCCCTGTTGATGATCTCGACCTGATGATCCGTCTGAATGTCCGCGCCCGTAATCGCTCCGGCCTTGTACTTCTCAATACGAAGCACCCGCGGCGTCTCCGACTCGGAACGCACCACCAACGATTTGACGTTCAGAACAATGTCCGTCACGTCCTCCAACACGCCTTCCAACGTGGTAAATTCATGCGTCACGCCCTGCAACTTCATCTGCGTTATGGCACTTCCCTCCAAACTGGAAAGAAGAATCCGACGCAGACTGTTGCCGATCGTCGTGCCGAAACCACGCTCAAACGGTTCGGCCGTGAACTTCGCATAACGCGAAGTCAACGTGTCTTTGTCACATGATACCAGACTGGGAAGCTCCAGCCCGCGCCATCGCATACGCTTCAGCATTTTATGTCTCCTGACGGTTGTTTACGATCGGTAATCTCAAATAAAACGCAAACGCAATCAGACACGACGACGCTTCGCGGGACGACAACCATTGTGCGGCAACGGCGTTACGTCCTCAATCGACTTCACCGTCAAACCCGCCGCTTCCAACGCAGTGATCGCGCTCTCTCGGCCACTTCCAGGACCCTTCACGCGAACGTCCACGTCCTTCAACCCAAACTTGATCGCCTTCTCCGCCGCCTGCTGCGCCGCAAGCTGACCCGCAAACGGCGTGCTCTTACGGCTTCCCTTGAAACCGCTGTTCCCCGCCGTCGCCCAACAAAGGGTGTCCCCCTTCGTATCGGTGATCGTCACGATCGTGTTGTTAAACGTCGCTTTGATATGCACCGTTCCGCTGGTTACATTACGACGGATTTTCTTCTTTTTCGTTGCTTTCGCCACTGTGGATATTCTCCATTCATAAACTGTTTTTTACGCTACACCAGCATGGGACCACCCCACGCCGATCTCGACACGATGGACTCTGGCAGGTACAACAACCCACCCTTTAGTGCAAGTCCTTAACACCCTTCTTACCGGCAACCGTCTTTTTCGGACCTTTACGGGTACGAGCATTGGTACGCGTCCGCTGTCCGCGAACCGGAAGACCACGACGATGACGAAGACCACGATAACACGCAATCTCCTTCAACCGCGAAATGTTCTGGGCAAGCGTACGACGAAGATGACCTTCGCACATGTAGTCGTTGTCCAAAAGCGCTGCCAACTTGGCAACCTGCTCTTCCGTCATTTCACGAGCCTTGACCGTCGGATCCACTCCAACCTTGCGGCAGAGTTCCAATGCCGTCTTCAAACCGATTCCGTAAAGATACGTCAACGAATGCGCCGCAGGGCGATCGTTCGGAATGTCAACACCTAACAAACGAGGCATGAAGCCCTCCTCAAATCAAAAAAAACTAACCCTGACGCTGCTTGTGACGCGGATTCTTGCAAATCACACGTACGACTCCACGGCGACGTATCACCTTGCAGTCCTCACAAATACGTTTCACACTGGCACGAACTTTCATTTTGCACCTTCCTATTCCTGCTATACAGCACATGAAGAATACAGAGTTTACCCATTTTCCACTTTTTTTCAAGGGGGGAACCCGGATTTTTTTATTACCTGTTCTCCCAATCCCCCTGCCTGTAAAAAAGCCTGCCTATAAAAAAAGACGGACTCGACGCCCGCCTTCTTAACATGTATCGCTACATGCCCACCTTGACGCGAACTACTGCTTACTCTGCCGCCTCGACTGCCGCTTCCACAAGATCAACGTTCACACGCCGCCCTTCGCGATCGAAACGAACACGCCCTTCCTTCAAAGCAAACAACGTGTAATCATTCCCCTGGCCAACATTGGCTCCGGGAAAATATTTGTTGCCCACTTGACGAATGATAATGTTTCCCGCACGAACCGCGCCACCGCCAAACACCTTGACGCCGAGCCGCTGGGAATTGGAATCACGACCGTTGCGGCTACTGCCTTGTCCTTTTTTATGAGCCATTTGTACCCGTCTCCTGATTATAAACCAATAAACCGATTCCTCTTTGATTTCAACAAGAGACGTATTCTACCTGAAAATCCATTCGTAGTCAAGGACCCCCGAATACCCCATCTTGAAAGCGTCCGAACGCTGGCTTACCGGACTCTCGTCGCCAGGATGCCAGTAATTCAATTTGAGCGTCTTATTTTTATAGACCCCCTTGGTCGGATCGTTTTCATCAGGGAACCATTTGCGAGCGTTCGTCAAACCGCTTACGTAAATACTGAAGTGATCCACCGTCGGGTTCACGCCGCTCCAAACCGCCACGCCCCAGACCTCCTCGCCCGGTCGAATCACCCGATTGCTCATCTGAACGCTGTCCAAAATCTTGCGCCCTGGGTCTTCTTTCCGGCAAATGGCACTGACCGCCAGCGGCATGAACCGATCGATGTAACGACGATTCACCACCTTCTCTTTTTTCGTCGCCGGGTCGAGCTGCTTGGCGTCCAGCGTGACGAGTTCAAAAATCGGAATGAACCGCAAATTTTCCTCCGACGAGGTGATTTCATAATAATGACGCTCCGCCAAAAGCGGGTGATTCCCCACATCCGTCAACACTTTGCGGAGGGTGATTGCCTGTGCGTCGAGCGATTTGGCCACCGGCGTGAACACGTCACCGGGATTCCGCACCTTGTAAATCAGGTACCACACCGGCATACGCTGGAGTTTCCCGTCGCGTCCCGGGAGGTCGAGAATGATGACCCGCAGCGGCTTGAACTCGATGTTCAAATACCAGACCTTCGACCGGAAGGAAACGTCGCGTGCCCACGTGTACGACGAGTCTTTTTCCGCCACGCTGCCGATATCGTGGATATTGGTGATGTTCAGCATGTCGAGGTACGGATTGATCGGCGTGAAAACGTGCGGTGCAAGAACGCGCGGCGGATACACCGGACGGGCGGGTGCTTTTCGAGCTGCCGGGGCCTGAGCTTTTTGGGCGAACAGGGGGCCGGTTATGATCAAGGCGACGCACGCCACCATCCAAACGCAGAATATTTTTCTCATGGTTTTCATCCACAAAAGGTTTTCTTCAAAAATTTACCCTTACAGTATAATCGTTCTTTCCCGGTTTCGTCAACAGCTTTGGCAAATAAAATCAGATTTTTCGGGATTTTCGGATAATTTGTGAGGATTACACAGACTTTTCAAACACATGCACGCATAAACAAGTCCCCCTCCTCCCATGCTAACAAAATTTCCCCCAAAGATATAACCTGATACTTACCCCACCAACCATTGCTCTTTGTTCATTGTTCATTGCTCTTTTTTGGGGAAATTTTCCCCGGAGAATTGCCGCAACCGTTACGGTTTTCCATTATTCCGCAAATTTTGGTAAAATTCTTAAAAAAGGGGGGGGAAGTCGTTGACCTGAAGCGGTTTTCAAATTACACTGTAGGGTAAGCAGGTTTACTTTTCATGCAGGGGAAACCTTGTCTAAAAAATTTACGGACATCAAAGTAACGGACATCGAACAGGGTTAAACAGATGGCTCGAAGTAATGCGGTTTGGGGAATTGACGTAGGGAACTGTTCGCTGAAGGCGATGCGTTGTTATATCGACGATGCGGATCCGACGCGGCTTGTGGCGGACGCGATCGACTATATCGAGTATCCGATGATTTTAACGCAGCCGGAGGCGAATCCGGACGAGTTGATTCGGGAGGCGTTGAAGCAGTTTCTGGAGCGGAACAGCATTCGGAACGACAAGATTGCGATTTCGATTGCGGGGCAGAACGGTCTGGTGCGTTTTATCAAGCTGCCGCCGATTGAGGCGAAGAAGATTCCGGACATTGTGCGGTACGAGGCGAAGCAGCAGATTCCGTTCAATCTGAACGAGGTGATTTGGGATTATCAGCGTCTGGGGCAATCGGGGGATTCGGCGTTTCCGTTGGAGGTGGAGATTGGTCTGTTCGCGATGAAGCGGGATCAGGCGTTCCACATTTTGGAGCCGTACGAGGATGTTGATATTCCGGTGGATTTGGTGCAGTTGGCGCCTTTGGCGTTGTACAACTACATGATGGTTGACGAGATGAAGGACTTGCCGTCGGCCGACGATTACGACCCGGAGAATCCTCCGCCGTACGTGGTGGTTCTGTCGATGGGGACGGACGCGACGGATTTGATCCTGACGAACGGGTTTCGGGTGTGGCAGCGTAACCTTCCGATTGGTGGCAATCATTTCACCAAGGCGTTGATGAAGGAATTGAAGCTGACGTTTGCGAAGGCGGATCATTTGAAGCGGAACCTGACGACCAGCCAGGACAAGGTGGCGGTGCTCAAGGCGATGCAGCCGGTGTTCAACAATTTCCAGAACGAGATACAGCGTTCGTTGGGGTTCCATTCGAGTTTGGATCCCAACGCGCAGTACGATCGGGTGATCGCGTTGGGCAGTGCGATGAAGCTGACGGGGCTGACGAAGTACCTTTCGCAGAATTTGGGGATTGCGGTGCATTTGGCGACGTCGTTCCATGGGCTGGACACGGTGCAGTTGGCCGACAGTGCGGTGGTGAAAGACAACCTTCCGTCGTTTGGGATCTGTTACGGATTGTGTTTGCAGGGGTTGCGGAGGGCGACGGTACGAACGAACCTGCTTCCGAGCGAGATTCGGACGGCACGGATCATCAATTCCAAGAAGCCGTGGATGGTGGCGGCGGTATCGCTTTTGATGTTGGGGGCGGTAGTCAGTTACGGGGCGCACGTGGGGATTCAGAAATCGGTGAGTCCGAAGGATTGGCAGTCGGCGGAGAGTTCGGCAACTTCGGTCGCATCGACAGCGGCGGAGGACGAGACGAAGGTCAAGGCGGCGGAAGAAGCGTTTACGGAGGTGGACAAAATTGGGAAGAACCTGATCGGCAACGTAGAAAAGCGGTTGTTGTGGCTGGAGCTGATCCGGGGCATCAACGAGTGCTTGCCGGTGCCTCCGGTGCAGGATCCGCAGCAGGTTCCGACGTCGGAATCGATTCGGAATCGGAAGGAGCTTCATATTGTCAATATCGAGGCGCAGGCGTTGGACGCCAACGCGACGGATCAGTGGTTTGAGAAGATGTTGAAGGAGCGTTGGCTTCAGATTTCGGGCATTCAGGCGCCGGAGGAGGGGGCCGAGGGCGAAGGCGCCGAAGGGGGCGAGGCGTCGGAGGTGGACATGACGGAGATCGTGGCCAAGGCGCTGGCTCCGGACATACCGGGAGTGGAAGGGGAAGAAGCGGTTGCGGCGACGGTGGAAGGAGAAGATGGCGAACAGACGGGGCCGAAGCGTTGGCTGGTATCGGTTTCGGGGTATCATTTCCACAATGGGCGTGGTTTGGAGGTGGAGCGTGCGGACTTTGTTCGTGACACGTTCATTCGCAATTTAGAGGAAAAGCAGTTTACGTTGCCGCAGACGGCGGTGCTTTCGGTGGTGGAGGGAACGGATGTTTCGCCAGACTCGGAGGCGTCGGAGGGATCGGAGGAATTACCGGAAGGGGATTCGGACGAGGCGGCAAGGGGGCCGGAATTGCCGTCGGCAGAGAACGCAGAGAACGGGGGTGGCGAGGTCGTCACGATGCGGGATTTGGGGGTTCGGTATCCGGTGTTGGTCAATCCGGGCAAGACGCGTTCGTCGTTTGTTCTGAATCCTTATTTGAAGGATACGATGGAGTCGCGAAGTGGGATGGCTGGCATGGAGGGGCGTCCTCCGATGATGGCAGGGGGGGGTCCGAATCCGGAAGGTGCCGAGGAGGAGAAGAAAGAGGACATCAGCCGAATCGAGGTGGAGCGGTTCGACTTTGTGATTCACTTTATCTGGGAGCCAAAGACCCCTACGGAGCGGGCAAGGATACGTGAGTTGAAAGCAGCGGCGGCGAAGGCGGCGGCAGAGCTGGCGGCGGCGGAAACGGAAGAAGGGGCGGAAGAAAACGGCGAACAGGAAGGAGATGAAGAATAATGGACAAACTCAAGATTGTTTGGCGTTACATTCGGAAATATGGATTTTGGGTCGTCAGTGTTTTGGTGCTGCTGGTGACGTTTTTGGTCTGGAAGCAGGTCGCGGGTTCGTTGTTGGCGAATTACGACACGCGGGTGGGCGAGATTGAGGGGAAATTCAGTCAGATGCAGACGCTTTCCGGGGCGCAGAATCAGCCCAACGCGAAGGTGGTCGCCAAGAAGGAAAAGGCGCTCAAGGAGCAGAGTCAGAACGTTTACAGTTCGTGGGAGCGTTTATACAATATTCAGAAGGCGGCGAACAAGTGGCCGATTACCGACGCGCGTTATTTGAAGGTTTTTGAGGAAGCGGGCGAGAAGAAGGCGGCGAATCCGAAGTACGAGGTGAGCGATTCGGCACGGGAATATTATTGGAATTATATTAAAGAGCGGTTGAAGAAGGTTAAGGAGATTTACGACATTAAGCGTCCGAAGAAGGAATATTTGGAGGCGATGGCGGCGGAGAATGCGGGGCAACCGGTGCGTGGGGGCCGGATGACGGCGATGACGTCGATGGCGGGGGTGGACGGCCAGCTTCGCGAGGATCAGATGGAAGGGATGGTGTACTGGAACGAGGCGAATTTCCGTCAGCTGGAAGCTCGGCTTTCGTGGAAAACGCGTCCCAGCACGGCGGCGATTCTGGTAGCGCAGGAGGATTTGTGGGTTTACGAGGCGATCTTGCGGATCATTCAGGAGACGAACGCGGGGAAGTCGGCGTTTAATGCGTCGGTGAAGGAAATCTTTGCAATTGACGTGGCGCAGGACACGATTCCGGCGGTGGAAGACGCGATGCAGCGTGTGTTGAAGGTTGCGGAGGCCAAGGTTGATGGGGAGATGATGGACGCCGCGCCGATGGAGGAGATGCCGGAGGAGGGGGTAGAAGAAGACGATTCCGAGTTTGCCAAACTGTTTGACGAGCGGTATGTGGACGCGAACGGCGTGCATTTGACGGTAGCGCAGCTGCGGGAGAATCCTCCCTCGACCGAGTATAAGATGATGCCGATCCATTTGCATATCATGATCAACCAGCGGGCGATTTCGCAGCTTTTGGTGAATTGTGTGAATTCGAGTATGCCGGTGGAGGTGCTTCAGGTGAGTATCAATCCTGCGCGTGCGCGGCCTTTGGATTTGAGCGGAGATACCAAGGCGGGCGTCGAAGGGGGCGCGGCAAGTGCAGGCCGTGGATCGCGGCGAGAGCGTCGTGCGGCAGGGGGAATGCGTGGCGAGCGGACGGTGGACGATTACGATATGAACGATTCGTTCATGGAGGACGCAAGCGCCGTACCGGGCGGACGTGGCGGGGTCGCGACGCCGGAAAGTGGCGTCAGCAATCGTGGTCCGGAAGATGTGGATTTGGAGTTATTCGGAATCATTTACATTTTCAACCGTCCGGATCAGGCGAAGTTCCCGGCGCTTTTGGAAGAGGAATCGGAAGAAGAATCGGAAGATAGCGAGGAGGTGGAAGGCGAAGAAGCGGAAGACGGCGGCGAGGAGTCGGCGGAAGAAGCGGAAGGCGAGGAAGCGGCGGCAGAGTCGGAAACGGAAACGGAGCCAGCGGAAACGGAGGCTACGGAAACCGAGCCTGCGGAAGCGGCAGAGGAGGTTCCGGAGACGACGACGCGAAGATCGAGAAGAAACCGAAACGCGGCGGCGGAAGAACCGGCAGAAGAAGCAGCGGTGGAAGAAGCTGAAGCGGAAGAAGGAGACGCGGCGGCGATGGAGGATGCTCCGTAGCGGACGGAGCGGACGCGTTGGATTTTAGCATTTCACAAACCATAACTTTTCAGGGATAATCGATGAAAGCCAAACTGGATACGGAAAGTTTGAAAGAACTTTGCTTGAACCATGTGGAGAAAGTCGTATTTGTACTTTTCGTGGTATTTTTTTTGATGACGGTCTGGTCGTCCCTTGGGATGAAGGGCTTATCGCGGAAGCCGACGGAGCTGTCACGCCTTGTGACCAGTGCGGAGGAAAACCTGAAGCAGGATCAGCCGGTGGTGACGCCGATTGAGGATTACCTGACGATGGTCGAGACGATCACAACACCGATTCTGGTGGACGATCTTCAGACGCCGGCGGTGTGGAATCCCCCGTTGTTTCCGGCGTTGAAGAAGCGAGAGGAACCGGCGGTCTTTACGGTGGAGGATTTGCGGATAGTGTCGGGCCGCGGGAAGGTGACACGTGCGACGGACATGAATCGTCGGATGAACGACCCGATGGATGCGGACGACGAGGACGAGGCCGCGACCATGATGGAGGAGATGCCAACCTCCACAACGATGGGGGTTCGTTACTGCATTCTGACCGGTGCGATTCCTTACAAGAAACAGATGGTGGCGTTTGAGGATTCGCTGGGGGGCATTTCGCAAGTCAAGACGGCACGGGATATTCCGACGTATTTCATGTATCAGGTGGAGCGTGCGGAAGTTCCGATGAACGGCGACACGACGAATCTGAAGTGGGAAAAATTGGACATTACGCCGAAGGGGAACAACTACAAGATTGCCAAGGAGATTGGCGTTCAGGGTTCGATGGGGCGTGGTGGAGGCTCCGGTATGGGGGGCGAGTTGGACATGATGTACGATCCGCCGGAGCTTATGCGTTATCCTTCGGCCAAGACGGACGGGACGAACCCGCGAATGCCGCGTGCGGAGTATGGTGGAATGAACATGGGGCCGGACGATCGGGGGTTGATTCCGATGACGAGTCTTTCGCTTTCCAATCCGTTGCCGCCGGTTTCCGCGAGTGGTTCGGCGACGATCAACTGGAATCGGATTATTGAGTATCCGGACGGGATTGACATTACGAAGAAGTCGAAGAAAAAGAAGGTGATCAAAAAGGTAAAGGCCCAGGATTCTCCGGACGAGGAGGTGCCGGCGGAGGAGGACGAGCTGGGCAGCGAGTTTGCCGAAGTGGAGGAAGACAACGAGGGGATGTACCAGCAGGAGATTTATCAAACGACCTCAGCTCCGGTGCGTCTGTTCCGATTTGTGGATTACACGGTGCTTCCCGGCGTGCAGTACACGTATCGGGTGAAGCTGATCCTTCACAATCCGAACTACATGTACAAGCCGTCGCATCACGTCGCCAACGAGGAGATTACGAAATCGAAGTACCTGACGACGGACTGGAGCAAACCTTCGCCGGTGGTGGCGGTGGTTCGTGACGAGCGGTTTTTGGTGGGGGGCACCGAGATGGTGGGTGAGAGTATAACGGACAAAAACAAAACGCCAATGTTGTCGCTCATGCTGATTCGTTTTAACGAGGAGACGGGGGACGAGCAGTCGGCATATTTGAAGTACATGGAAATGGACACGGGCAAGTTCAAGAGGGTCAAGGGCGACAAGAAGCCGATTTTGTACAAGCAACCGTTTGTGGCGGGGCAGAAGTTGACCTTATCGGTGCATCCGTCGGAAATGACGTCGTTGACGGGGATGGATATGTCCATGCCAATGCGGGAAATGGGGCCGAACGGTCAACCACTGGAGGAGTACGAGGAGGATGCGCAGAAGTTTGACACGGGGTTCCTTCTTTTGGATGTTCAGGGGGGGACGGAGGAGCTTTACGGGGCGATCGACCTTATGAAGGAGAAGGACTCCGATGCGGCGGTGAAGTACGCCCAGGCGATCAAGGCTTATCCGGACGCGATCTATTCGCCGTCGCGGGTGCTTTTGATGAATCCGGACGGGGATTTGCTGATTCAGTCGGAGCTGGCGGACTTGCAGGAGGTGTTCCCGCGTGTTCCCAAGGTGGATACCAACTTGCGTGAGCAGGAGCTGGATCGGCAGCGTACGTTGAAGGAGAGCAAGAGCAAGAAAAAGAACAAGAAGGATGGCATGATACCGGAAAAGTCGAGCCTCCGGGGGCGTACGGGACGATAAGGTTTTCGCGGCGGGTTTGTCTAAACGGAGATACCCGACGCCTGTCATGATTTGGTGTTTTGGGGAGAAGGGGCTTTTGGAAAGCGTCTTCTCCCTGTTTTTTTAGAAGGCGCCCGTAAAATTTTGCTGGTGGCTCCTTGTCATGATGGGGTTTCCGGTTAAAATGGAGCAATTCTTATTGGTTTTTGGAGTCCCCTTTTCAGGAGAACGAAATGCGTAAAATATGGATGTGTCTGCTGGCGTTTCTGGCGGTTTCGGCGGTTGGCTATGGCCAGTACCAGCCCACCTCGCCGAAAGGCATTGCCCAGTTGGAAGCCGACTGGTTGTATCAGTGCGATAATGAGCCGACGTTTGCGAAGGCGAAGCAGGAGATTGTATGGGGTCGGGAGGCGGCTGAGCGGATTGGGAAGCTGGCCGGATCGCCGGATTTGACGGCTCAGGTGGCGGAGTTGGCCACGTTGGAAAAGAAAATGGACACGGCAACGGAAACGCCGGAGTTGGCCCGCGAGATGTATCTGGCGGTACGTCGGGCGAAGCGGGAGATTGTGATGCGGAATCCGCTGTTGAATTTCACGGAGATTTTGCTGATCGACAATCCGTATCCACGGGGGAAGCCGGGCGACGCGACGGACGAATGGGGGCATGAGGCACGCCATCGAAACGGTTACATGGCGGTTCCTGGGGGGAAGATGCTGGTCGTGGGGTTGAATCCCGGCGAGATGAAGAAGAATCTGCTGGAGGGACGTGAGGGGAGTTTCTGGCGTCCGGACCTGTCGTTTGACGCGAAAAAGGTGCTGTTCAGTTTCGAGCCGAAAGAGGAGAAATCGTATCATCTTTATGAGATGAACATCGACGGAACCGACGTGAAGCAGCTGACCGTGGGGGATTACGACGACCTCGACCCGATTTACACGCCGGAGGGGAAGATTGTTTTTTGCACCAGCCGCCAGCATAGTTACGTGCGGTGTATGCCGATGACGCATTCGTTCGCGGTGGCCCGGTGCGATGCGGATGGGAAGAATATTTACGTGATTACCGCCAACGGCGAGCCAGAGTACATGCCGAGCATGTTGGACGACGGGCGGGTGCTGTTTACGCGTTGGGAGTATACCGACAAGGCACTCTGGCGGGTGCAGAGTCTCTGGACGACCAACCCGGACGGCACGAATCCGCAGACGTTTTGGGGAAATCAGAGCGTTTGGCCCGACGTGCTGACCGAAGCGCGACAGATTCCGGGCAGCAAGAAAGTGGTCTTTACGGCGGTGGGGCACCACGCGTGGTTTAACGGTTCGATCGGCTACATTGATCCGGACAAGGGGCTGAACTACCCGGATGGTCTGGAACGGATTACGCGGGAAGTGGCGTGGCCGGAAGTGGGGAACGGCCCGGAAGACCCGGCTCCGTCGTACGACTACCACACGGCGGGCAAATATTTTGCCTACAAGACGCCGTATCCGCTCAGCGAGGAATATATGCTGGTTTCGGCCCGTGACGGGGGGCATTTGTACAGCGGCCCGCACAACGACTGGTATTTCAACCTCTATTTCCAGGATGTCTGGGGGAACAAGGAGTTGATTTACGAAGGGGATTACAACGCGTATTACGCTCAGCCGGTGCGATCGCGACCGGTTCCGTTGGCGCGTCCCGACCTGGTGGCGTGGCCGAAAATCGGCGCGGGCGAGAAACCACAGTACGGCGTGCTTTACAGCAACAACGTCTTTGAGGGTGCTCCGGCGATTTTGAAGGAGAAGGGGAAGTACATCCGGGTCATCCAGATGGATCCGAAAACCTACACCACGTGGCACAAGACGGTGCAGCACGACGGCCCGGCGGTCAGCGTGTTTCAGGCGGACGGCGTGAAGCGGATTTTGGGCACGGTGCCGATCGAGTCGGATGGCAGTATCAACTTCAAACTTCCTCCGGGCGAAGCGGTCTTCTTTGAAATGCTGGACGAGAACGGAATGGCGATTCATGTGATGCGTTCGTTCACGTACGTCATGCCGGGCGAAAACCGGGGTTGTTTTGGTTGTCACGAGTCGAACATGAACACGCGAAGCAACCAGTTGATGGGAGGCGGCCAGATGGGTGCGGCGCTGCGTAAACCGCCGGTCGATCTGACGCCACCGGCATGGGGAACGGAGAGTATCAGTTTTGCACGTTTCGTGCAGCCGGTTTTGGACAAACATTGCGGCAAATGCCACCAGGATCCGACCCACGACGCGTACAAGACGCTGAACATGACCAGCCGTCCGTCCGACAAGGGCTGGTGGGGTTGGGTTCACAGCCGTCCGGACGACATCAGTCCGTTCACCGAGCCGTACCTGACGCTTGTTGCCGGCGACTGCCCATGGGGACGTTCCAAAGAAAAGGATGAAAAGGGGGTTCCGAAGAACCTGGCGGGCGTGTTCGTGGTGGAGGGATACAGCACGGTGGATCCGGCGAACCTGACGACGTTGCCTCCGTATTCGGCATACTCTCCGGTGAGTCGTCTGATTCATAACGCCAGCAGCGGCGAGCATCACGACGTGAAGATTCCCAAAGAAGACCTCGACCGTTTGGTGGCGTGGGTGGATTGTAACGGGCCGTACCTTGGCGACAGGGAAGTGCGTTGCATGTTCGACCCGGTATCGTTCGCGGTGGAGAACATTCCGCCGGTGCGTCCGCGGATTGCGTCGGCGCCGGTGATCAACCGTTTCGACATTCGTCAGGATGGCGACAGCGATAAGGTGAGCGGCCCGCTGCGTGTGCAGCCGAACATTGATCCCGATTTCCACATGAATCAGAAGCATCGTGCCCTGTTGGTGGAGCGTGCCAAGACGGAGCCAGCGACGTGCGAAATCGTGGCGGCCAACTACGGTACGAACGACGAGGCGACACGGAAAGATGTGACGGAACTGGTCCAAAAGGCGTTTGTCGGCGGGCGTTTTGTCAATATCGAGAACTACAACAAGGCGTTCACCGACGTGGTTCCCAATCAGGTGAAGCACCTGCGTATTTGCGTGAAGATGAAGGACACCGGCGAGTTGAAGCATCTGCGTTTCAATGAAAACGCACCGATCCTTCTCCCGTAGGGTTTCGTCACGAAAAGAAATCCTTTCAGAAGGGAATCCGCAGGCCGTCGTAGGCCGGACGAATGTTCTCCGGTAACTCGGCGGAAAGTTTTTCATGATCGAAGTCGTGGCAGATGTGCGTGAAGTACGTTTGCCGCGGCTTTATTTTTTGGAGGAAATCCATCGCTTCTTCCAGTCCCATGTGGGTGGGGTGAGGCCGATACCGCAGGCAGCCCAGAACGAGCGTGTCCAGACCATGCAGCTGTTCCTCACTTTGGGGCGGAACCAGTTTGACGTCGGTGCAGTACGCGAAATTACCGATTCGGAATCCCAGGATCGGGCGTATGCCGTGCAAAAGGAGGATCGGCAGCACTTCGCGGCCCAGGACGGAAAACGGCACTCCAGGCTGGACGAGGTGCATGTCCAGCTTGGGGATACCGCCGGCGGGAAATTTCTGGACTTCGGGGTCGAAGATGTAATCGAAACTTTTTCGGATATGGGCGTCGACCTGTTCGTCGCAAAAAACGGGGGTCGGGTGATCGTCGTTGTACTTGGGGAACAGCCGCGTTTCGTCGAGTCCAAAGAGGTGATCGACGTGGGCGTGGGTGTAGAGGATGGCGTGGGCCGTTTGGAGTTTTTCACGCAAAAACTGTTGCCGCAGGTCGGGCGAGGTGTCGATGAGGAGATTTCCTTCGGGAAAACCGAGTAGGACGGAGCTTCGGGTTCGTCGGTTTCGTGGGTCGGGACTTTGGCAGACGTCGCATTCGCACCCGATCACCGGCACCCCGTGCGACGTTCCGGTGCCGAGAAAAATCAATTCGTTTTTTTTCACAAAAGTGTTCATGGTATGGTGTTCCAATGTGGTGAGGGATTCTCTTACGGTTCGCCACGTTCCAGCTCCGGGGCGTGGAATCCTTTTTTTCGTGCGTCAAACACCAACGGCCCCGTGCAGCCCCAGTGCTTGTCTCGCGTAAACGACCCGATTCCGTAAATATCGCGGGCCGGGTCGGTTTTGGTGAAAAGCGTCCAGAGAAAATCGCGTAAACTCCCTGTGGCAAAATCGAGATCATCGACCACCACCACCCATCGAAACGCGTGGATTTCGTGAACGGCCGGAAACGACGTGCAATATTTCGGCACCGCGAAATCCTCCTCCTGCCACGGGGAAAGCACCGTGACCAGAACGCCCGGCAAAATCACCCGCGACCGGGGCATTCCACGGGGAACCTCCGTCGGCAGATCGTACCGTTTTTCTCCCGCCGCCGCGACGACCAGCTTCGACCCCCGATGCAGTCCCTCGCCCGAATAATCCAGCGTATCCATCGTGGTTCGCGTCTGGAAGTGCAGGTCGTTTCGCCAGTCCGCCCGTTCCAGCAGGTGTTTGAAAAAGCGGGGAACGTCGTGAATATCGAGTGTTGGGTCGTCTTCACCGGCGACGATAAACAGGTACTTTGCCAGCGAAAGTTGTCCGGTACCCAGGATGGCATGCGAAAGCGTCAGAAGCTCCATCGGACGCCGCGTGTTGACATACGGCGCGTAGCGTTCCTGCCCGATTGCCAAAAGCAGCGGATGAACCCCACAATCGTCCACCGCGTGTACCGCCTTGACCCCCGGCAACGTCTGGGGCACCACGTCCCCCACCAGCTCGTGGATGAATGCTCCGATCCTCGAATCTTCCTGCGGCGGACGTCCCACCACGGTGAACGGAAACACCGCGTCGTCCCGATGATAGACCTTCTCCACCCGCATGACGGGGAAATCGTGTTGCAGGCTGTAGTATCCCAGATGGTCGCCGAACGGCCCTTCCGGTTTCAGCAGTTTCGGCTCGATGTATCCCGACAGGCAAAAATCGGCTTCCGCTGAAATCGGCAGCTCCCCGGTGCGGCAAATCATCGGAATCCGTCCCCGATTCAGCATTCCGGCAAACAAAAGTTCGCTCATTCCCTCCGGAAGCGGCATGACGGCGGCCAACGTCATTGCGGGCGGGCCTCCCAGAAAAACGTTGACGCGCAGCTTCTCCCGACGCGTAACGGCCATGGCGTGATGGATACCGATTCCCCGATGAAGCTGGTAGTGCAGCCCTGCCTGATCCTTTTCATATGTTCCGCCCGAAATCTGGACGCGGTACATCCCCAGGTTGGAATGCAACAGACCGGGGCAGGCCGGGTCTTCGGTGTAAACCTGCGGCAGCGTGAGATACGCCCCACCATCCTGCGGCCAACATTGCAGCTGCGGCAGGTCGGCAAGCGTGCAGACGTTTCGCAGCACCGGCCCCGTCGAAACCCGTTTCGGACGCGAAACCCACCCCGCAAGCGGCGTTTTCCAATGCAGATAATACCCCGGACGCCGCATGAAATCGGCAGGATCGACCCCCAGCCGCATCACTTTTTTCACCATGTCGATCGCGTCGCGGAAAATGTAGTGGATTCGCTCCATCGTGCCGAACAGGTTGGCGACCATCGGGAATTTCGACCCCTTCACGTTCGGGAACAATACCGCCGGCCCCCCCTCCGCGAACAGTCGCCGTTGAATGGCTGCCGCCTCCAGATACGGATCGATCCGCTCCTCCCAGCGAACCAGTTGTTGCGTTCGTTCCAAATCGGCAATCAGTTGCGTGGTGTTTCGATACATGGTTCTTCCCTGGAGAGCGACAGAAGCACTTCTTCCTGCCAGCCCACTGCGTCGCTTGTCAACTACCGCAGCGGCTGTTCCAACGCGTCGAGAACGGCACCGCGAATCTGGAGCATTTCCGTTTCCGTCTTGCGCGTGTTGTTGTAAAGGTCGTACAGGCGGGCGATCTCCCCGGTCGTCAAAAGGACGCCGAAACGCTGGATGCTGTGCGAAAGCGCCTCCACGCATTTCATGCTCGTTTCCAGCGGAACGTTGCCCGACGTGGCGACGATGATCAGGTTGTTCTGCGCCTTGGGCGTTCCGATCCATTTCAGAACCTCCGCCGCCTCCAGCGTGTATTTCGGATTCAGCAGGTGCCGAATGACCGGTTCGGGAAGCTGCGAAACGTTAAACACCTCCAACGGCTTGCCCGCCAGTTCCGATTCCGATTCTGGTTCCAATTCCAGTTCCGATTCCGATTCTTCCCCGGCTTCCTCGTTTGGCTGTTCTTTTGGCTGTTCTTCGGTTGTTTGTTGCGGTGTTTTTTAGGGTAAAGCAGTTTCCAAATACCACCAACCCTGTTGCGTGCGGGAAAAAACCCAAGCCC
>JAUNBJ010000038.1:17572-29862 GCA_030535245.1 Planctomycetia bacterium
GTTGTTCTTTCGGTTGTTTTTTCGGTTCACGACGATCCTCAATCCACCCTCCCTGGTGCGTTCGGGCAATCTCCGCAGCCCATTTCAGGCACTGATGCGTTTGGGCCTTCCGAAGTTCCTCCGGAACCCGCGCCGAGCTGAGGACACGTCCCGCAAGGGTCTGTAGCAATCCCAAACTTTCATCGGTAAACGGATACGGATACCAGACGCATTTCGGCGTTTTGTCGGCAAGCCGCTCCGCCTTCTTGAAATCCCCGCTCAAAGGAAGCAGCACTATCGGCAGGTCGGCAAGCCGGGCATCCTGCTGGAATTGCTGAAGAATGAACTCTGGAACCTGCTCCAGAATGTTCATATGGATCAACACCATTTCGTAATCGCACGACGATTGCGCCTCCTGCAACATCTGTTTCGGAGTGACGGCAACGTGATACCCATACCCCAGTCGGGCAAAACGCCCCCCCAAAAGCGTAGCGTCGTCCGCCACCTTGTTGGCCACCAGCACCTTGGCACGACTCTCCGTACGCAAAAACCACGACAACGCGTCCATCACCCGCGACGAACCGGGAAACGCCGTCTGCGGATTCAGCTTCATCACCGCCTCAAGCGCTGCGAATCGCAACGCCCGGTCGCTGGCATCCAAAGCCGAAACCAATGGCGAATAGGCATCCAGCGGCATTCCTGGCATTCCACTGTCCAATGAGGAACCCGGTATCCGGGAGGATCTGGGTTGAAGCAGCTCTTTTTCCCCCGTTTCCCCCAGATAAATCGCCGCGACAATCCCCGCCATGGCGTCTTTCTTTTCCAACGACTCGGCCAACAGGGATTCCACTTCCGCCGCCGTAAAATCGTTTTCCTGAATTTCCTGGAAAGCGACCGAACCCAACACCACCTCGGACGTCGCCCCGACGGTAGCGACAATCTGCTCGAACGTGGCACGCAGGTACTGTCGCCGAATGGTAAAGTCGTTCGGATACAGGTTCCAAAGCGCCGTCGCCAACCGCCACGCCTGCGACGAAGCAGCCTCCAACGGTGAACCGGTTCGGGAAACCACCCTTTCCTCCTCGGCGTCCCAATCCCAGAGCACCTCCAACGCCGTGTCGTTCCCCAAAAGTAAAAGTTGCCCCTTTTCCCGCAAGACGTCGGTCAATTCCCGCTGAAGAAACGTGCCGACATCTTCCGGCAACGGCTTGCGACGCGTCAGGGATTCCAAAAAACGGGCCGCCGAAAGCGCTACTGCCGAAGGTTCCTTTTCCCCCTTGTCGTTCGTCCCGCCGGGAAACGTGTACGCCCGGTAAATCGCCGTCAACGCCTGGTGCCGCCCTGCCGCCGCCTGCATTGCCAAAACCCGCAGACATGCCAGCCGCATCGCCTCCGGCCCCCCATCCAACGCCGCAATCGCCGCGTCCGTCGTAATCTCCCCAAAAACCAGCAACGCCTCCTCAATCTTCGCACGCTCTTTCCGCAACGCCGGGTCGGACAGGGCCTGAATCATCGCCGGAATCGCCACGCCACTCCGCGTCCGTAATTCCTGCAACGCCAATTGCCGCTGGCTCTCCTCCGGGTCGGAAAGCTGCCGGATCAACGCCCGGATCGTCTCCGGATCGGCATAATACTTTTCCAACGACTCCAACGCGTATTTCCCAAACGCTTTGCCAAACTTCGGCATACGGTCGTCCTGCGAAAGCGTAAAGAAAAAATTCTGCCCATAATCCAGCGACAACTCGTAAATCTGCGCGTCGGTCGGCTCCTGCTTCATCACCCGCTCGTAAAGCTGGTCCGCAATCTCAAACCGCCCCAAATCGGCAATCAGCTTGGCGGCCTTCACCAATTCCGGAACCGTCTGCGGCTTCATCGCTAAAATCGCGTTGACCCCCTCGTCGCCAAACTGCTTCCCCTCCTCCGAATCGACGAAATCGCCGTAGATGTTTTCCTCGAACAGGTCCCGCTTCCCCTTCGTCGGAAGGGAAACTTCCTCCTCGACCTCCTCTGTGGCGGCGTCCACCGGTTCCTCCTCGTCATCCTGCGAAAACACCGTCCCCGCAAAACCCAACGCCAACACCAGACAAAGCAGCCAACGATACGCATCCGTTCTCATGGTCAAACTCTTTTCTTCCAACGATTGATCTGTTTTCGCACTTCCTTCGCGGCCGTGGAACCGTAACTGACAAACGCCGCCACCGCACGCTCCACGCCCAATACCTTGTAAACCGACGCGTCCAGCTCCGCACACTCCGCCTGATAATCCGTTATCGGCAAATCGGCCAGCCGTACCCCCGCATCCATCGCCTTCCGCACCAAACGCCCCACCATGCCGTGCGCCGTCCGTTGCGGAATCCCCTTCTTTATCAAATATTCCATGAACGTCGTGGCGTCCAAATACCCCCGATCCAGCTTCTCCCGGATTCCCTCCCGGTTCAGACGCATGTCCGAAACCATCTCCGCCGCCAGCTCCAACGACGCCGAAACCGTGTCAAACGCGTCGAACACCGGCGGTTTGTCCTCCTGCAAGTCCCGATTGTACGCCAGCGGAAGCCCCTTCACCAACACCAAAAGCGTCTGCAAATCGCCCACCACACGCCCCGTTTTTCCCCGAATCAGCTCCAGCAAATCCGGATTCACCTTCTGCGGCATGATGCTCGACCCGGTACAAAACCGCTGCGGCAGTTGGATGAAATTGAACTCCACCGTGGACCACAAAATCCACTCCTCCGCCCACGTGCTCAAATGCTCGGCAATAAGGGCCAGGTCGAACGTGAACTCCAACGCGAAATCCCGGTCGCTGGATACGTCCAGACTGTTCGCCGCCACCGCCTCGAATCCCAACAGACGTGCCGTCTCGAAACGGTCGATCGGAATCGACGTCCCCGCCAGCGCCGCCGCCCCCAAACTCAGCGTGTTTACCCGCCGGCGACAGTCCGCCAGACGCTGCCGATCCCGCGCGTATTTCTCGCAATACGCCAGCCAATAGTGCGGCGCCAACACCGGCTGCGCCCGCTGCGTGTGCGTATATCCCGGCAAAATGCAATCGAAATCGGCATCGCACCGCCCCACAAACGCCCGCTGAAGATTCAGAAGCAGCCCGTCCAGCGTGTCGATCGCGTCGCGCACCCAGAGCCGAAAATCTGTCGAAACCTGATCGTTTCGGCTCCGGCCCGTGTGCAGCTTCCGCCCGGTGTCGCCGATTCGCTCGATCAACGCCTTCTCGATGTGCATGTGGATGTCTTCCAACGCGATATGATACGTGAATTTCCCCGCCTCGATCTCCTCCCGAATCGCATCCAGACCCGCGACGATTTTTTGGCACTCCTCGTCCGTCAGCACCCCCACCTTCGCCAGCATCTTCGCATGCGCCTGCGAACCCACGATGTCCTGCCGGTACATCCGCGAATCGAAATGAATGCTTTCCGTAAATTTTTCCATCCGGGGGTCGGTCGCCTGATTGAACACCCCCCCCCACGCCTTTTGTACCGCTGGCTTTTCCGTTTTTTTCATAATATTTTTACCTTTCCGGAGAATATTCCATAATATTTCCTCATTGTAGCATATTTACACGTTTTATGCAATCAGGATTTTTCAAAAATCCGCTTCCTCGCCCCCCCTTCGCCGATAAAAACTTTCCGCGACGGTTAAGTTTAACGGTTGTATCGCCGATAGAGAGAATAGCAGTTTTTCCGCATGTAGGGGTAATCATGTCCGTATCCATCGAAAAGAACGAAACCAACGCCATCGCCCGCCTGGAAGATCGGCTGGAGAAACTTTTCGACCTGCGCGGTGAAATCCATCCCGTCGAATCGGGGGATTTTTGGGAAACGTTTCATGGGCCGGGATTTACGTTGACGTTCCCTTCCACTCAGGGAATTGGCGTTTTCGTGATTGCCGACCCCGAACGAACCTTGCCGCAGTGGTACCGAAACCCCGGAATTGCCGGACGTTCTCGTCTTTTCCTGCTCGCCAGCCAGTTGGGAACCTTTTTCTCCGACGGGCCTTGTGAAACAAGTGCCGAATTTTTCAGCTCGCTGGACTATTTTGCGGGAGGTATCGCCGAACTGACCCTGCTTCGGGAAAAACTCGATTTCAACGCCGAAAACGTCCGAGCGTTTCGCATTCATCGCGACGACGGTCGGGCGCATTCGGCTTGGGTTCTGGGGCCGGTCGCCTCGTCGGAAACCCTTCACCAGCTTGCGGATACCGACGAATTGCCCCGTCCCGGAAGCAAAACCCTCAAACCGTTGCGATCCCTGGAAAAAAGCGACTCCCCCATCCTCTACGCCCCCGTCGCCGAGCTGGAGGAGCTGTTCGAGGACAAAATTTCCTCCCCGGTACCCCTCCGAAAAGAAATTCACGAGCTTGCGCAAATTACCTTGTTTCACACGAAACCGAGGTTTCGCGAACCCCGACGCAAAGGGGGAATGCCGTTGCGAAAGCGTCCGGAAATGGCCCGCAAACCGGGGCCGGTGTCGCAGGAAATCATCACCGATACCGTCCCGCGTATCGCCTTGCCGGAGGCGGCGCAGTCGGTCGTCGATACGTTTCAGCCTGCCGATCTGCTCGAAGAAAACCGTTTCACGACCGTCGTCGCCGAACCCAATCCCCAACTGGAGGAACTGGTTCAAAAAGTTTGCGAAGATTACGATTTTAACGCCATTGACGCCGAAAAGGTACTGAAATTGCCGGTCGTCCTGTCTGTACTGGCCGGGCGAAGTCGCATGGCGGTGCGGAAATTGCTCGATTTGAAACCTGGCGACGTGCTGGATTTGGGACGTCCTGCCGACGCACCTCTCGAAATTCTTGTAGAACAACATTGCATTGGAACCGGAAATGCGGTAGAATATGAAGACCGTGTTGGTATCCAAATCGATGCATCGTGACCCCAGACCCTAAACCATGAGCGACGAACGCCCCTCTTTTCGGAAGCAATATTTTGCCCATTGGCATTGGATTGTCGACCATTACCTGCTTTACTGGATGGCACTGCCACCGTTCCATTTCTGGGAATTGGCGTTTTTGGCGGTCGTACCGTTGATACCGCTGGTGCAAAGCGAAACGTGCGATCGAAAAACGTACATGCGACTTTGGTTCGGCGGATTCGTGTTTTGGCTGTTCGAGGCGGGATTCGTCCGCTTTCCTCACCCGGTGAATTGGGGACTGCTCGTGGCCCTTGCGGCGTATCTGGCACTGTACGGCCCGCTTTTCCTGCTGGTGACACGACGGCTGACTCGGCAAAAAAAATGGCCCCTCTGGTTGGCCGCTCCCCTGGTCTGGGCCGGGGGTGACATCCTGCGGTGCTGGGTCATGACAGGGTATCCGATGAGTTCGCTCTGCCACGCGATGTACTCGGTGCCGATTTTAATCCAGACCGCCGATCTTGTGGGGGAATGGGGCGTCGATGCACTGCTGGTGCTGTTCAGCGTTTTTCTCACCGGAATCAGGAAAAAACCATGGAAAAGTATCCTCGGAATGGCCACGGTGCTGGCGTTTATGCTGGGATACGGCACGTTTCAGCTTTCGCGGGATACGCTCGGCGACCCGGTCGGAACCGTTGCCCTTTTGCAGGGAAACATCCCCGCCTGCCTGACGCTCAACGACGAGATCGTAAAAAAAACCGAAACGCAGTACCAGGAACTGGCCCAGGAAGCGGTCGCACAACACGCCGACGTGCTGGTTTATCCCGAATCGATTTACCGCTATCCGGTGCTGTTTATGTCGGAAAATCCCCAGATGCCGCCGGGACTGTTGGACGAAACGGGAAAACCAATGACTGAAACGATGTTCCGCACCCGGCTGGCCTACGCGGTACAATCGTTTCAATCGGGCCTTTCCGAGTTCGTCCGTTCCCGCAACACGGCGGTCGTGACCGGTTTCAGTGCGGAATCGTACGAAGACGACGGCCCACGCAGCTACAACGGCGCGATTTTCGTCTCCGCAGATGGAAAACTGGGGCCGTACTACGCGAAAATGCACCTCGTGCCGTATGGAGAATACGTGCCGTTTTTGCAGCCGCTTTTGACATGGTTTCCGTCGCTTGAGCAATACTCGCCGATCGGTTCCGGCTCCTCGTTCGGAAAAACGCCCGTGGCGGTGGAATTGCCAACGTCGGGGAAAACGCTGACAGCCAGCCTGAATATCTGCTTTGAATCGACCGTCGGACGGCTGATTCGGCGGCAAATCCAGACGCTGCGAAACGCCGGTACGGAACCCGATTGCCTGCTGAACGTTACGAACAACGGGTGGTTCGACCACTCCCATGAAACGCAATTGCACCTCGCATGCGGCGTCTTTCGCGCCGTCGAAAATCGGAAACCGTTCCTGACGGCAGCCAACTTCGGCATTTCCGCCTCGATAGACAGCAACGGGCGGATTTTAGCATCGCTCGAAACCGGCAAACCAGGCGTCGTTTACGCACAGGTACGTCCAGATACACGAAAAACCCTCTACACCCGCTTCGGATGGCTCTTCTTATGGCTCCCCCTCTCCTGCATCGGATGGAGCCTTATTAGAATTGATAATTGATAATTGATAATGGTGTCGATTCCATCTTTTTTGTGAAGGGACAAGCAATCTCTTACTTCAAGAAAAATGTACAACCGCTATCAATTATCAATTATCAATTAAACAAAGCCAGTTTTCGGGCCAGGGTCACGGCAGCGTTTGCGTTGTCGCTGTAGCCATCCGCACCGATTTCGTCGGCGTACGACTGCGTGACCGGCGCCCCGCCGATCATCACGGAAATCTTCTCCCGCAACCCTGCGGCCGTGACCGCCTCAATCGTTTTGCGCATCGCCGGCATCGTCGTCGTCAAGAGTGCCGACATGCACAAGATCGTCGCGTCGTTGTCCACAAGCGCCTTCACGAATTTATCCGGCGACACGTTCACCCCCAAATCGATTATCTTAAACCCCGCCCCCTCCAGCATGGATGCCACCAGATTTTTCCCAATATCGTGCATGTCGCCCATCACCGTGCCAATCACCACCGTCCCGATCGGTTCAGCACCGCTGGCGGCCAAAAGCGGCGACAATATCGCCAACGCTTCCTTCATCGCCCGCGCCGCAATCATCAACTGCGGCACAAAAAACTCGTTCGCCTCAAACTTCCGCCCCGCTTCGTCCATCGCCGGAACCATCTCCCTCAAGATCAGCTCCTGCGGCGGAACCCCCGCGTCCAGCCCCTCCTGCACAGCTGCCTTCGCAGCGGGAGCGTTTCCGATTAAAATGGCGTTGAACAGTTTCGATTCACTCATGGTGCCGCACTCTCCATCTATAAAAGTTTCTCCAGCTCCGCTTTTGCCTCAAGCAACCACTGCTCCCGCTGCTGCGGCGTACTCATGATAAGCGACGCAATGTTCATGCGAACACAATCGTCGATCCCCACCGTCTTGAACACGATATTTTTCCACAAATTATCCAGCGGGTCGTGATTCACCGAAACCTCGATCTCCTGCGGCGTATTTCCCGTGGTAAACACGATCGCTTTCCGCCCCTCCAGCATCCGCACCGGGCCGTCTGCTGTAAACGCGTAGCAAAAACCCTGCCGAATGCAACGGTCGATCCACCCCTTCAAAATCGCCGGCGGCATCCCCCACCAGTTCGGATGAATCACCACAAACAGATCGGTTGCCAAAATCTGCTCGATCTCCGCCCGCAGCTCGCCGGAAACCTCGTCCCCGGAAAGCGAAAGTTCCTCGTGCGTCAAAATGGGGTCGAAGTGCTCGGCGTACAAATCCCGCAAAATCACCTCGTATCCCGCGTCGCGGAGCGTCCGTTTCGCCATATCCGCCAGTGCGTGACAAAAACTGCCTTCTTTCTTTTCGTTGGCCAAGACGATCAATGCTTTCATGGTTTCACCACCTTTCCTTTCAAGTTCCCCGTATTATACCGGAATTTTCAAGAAACACAAGAGTTCACCGCTTCCAGAAATTTCAGCTTTCAGCGGGGAGAAGAAAACGAAAAGGAACCCCTTCGGAAAAGAGGTTCCTCTCCAGGAAAAGAGTCTTTTTTCAGGATTTATCGGGCGCTACGCACCTCGTACATCTTGTACCCGATTTCACGCGCCTTGCGAATCGTCTCCATGTACGGCGTGTCGCATACGTCCAGGAATCCATTCTGGAAATTTTCGCCATCAAAGCGACCTGTCGTCGGCTGTTCGCTGTACTGGTGCCAGTGGACGCCGATGAAATTCGGATGACGCAGCGCCGATTCGACGTAATTATAATACGCCTGGCCCCGTTCCTCCTGATTCTTCACGCCGATGAGCGTCCAGTGGAACAGGCCGCGATCCAATGCCCCAAAGTGGAACTCCCCAACCAGAATCGGCAGGTCGACTCCCTCCGGCAGCTTGAACGCATCCAGCGTGAAACGATAAATATTGTAGCTCAGAACGTCGCAATACTTCGCCCCGATCCGCAGGAACGTCGCGTTCGTTCCCCCGGCGAAACGGCAACCCAGGTAGAGTTTGTTCGGAGCCACCTTTTTAAATTCCTCACGGACATTCTTGTAGTACGCGTCCACAATCGCACAGGCAAATTCCTTGCAATCCTCTTTCGCCTGGACGCCGGGATTGTCGGTCGCCTGAAGCAGGGCATCCCACGACGCATAGTTCGTGCCCCACGTTGCATTCAGTTTCACAATCGTGCCGTACTTCGCGGTCAGACGTTTGACAAACTCGATCTTCGCGTACTGGCTGGCCGGAGAGGTAAGCGTCCAGTAACCGAGGGAATCTTCTTCGCCCCAACTCAGTTCGTTGTCCACGAAGAAACCAAAACACCATGGATCGTCCAGCTCCGCCTTACGCTCCAAAAGCTGTTTGTGGAAATTCTCGCGGAATGCCGGGTCGAACGGGTCGCGGAACGGCCACCAACCGTCGTGACTCCCCGCAATGGACGGCGATTTCAGCTCAATCCGGTCGGTATAGGGCGTGCGATCCATTTTGCAGATATTCACGTCCGAGCTGTTGGCAATCGTGTTCATCCCCCAGCTTCGCAGCCGCTTGTGCGCCAGGTCGGCGTAGATGTTCCGCCACGCTTTACCATATTTCCGATACGCGTTGGAGGACGAAAAATCGTAGGTTTTCTGGATGTTCCGCTTCTCGTAATACGGCCAGAGCAGTTCGTCCCGCGTCTTGTAAAACCGTCCAAATTCGGAATCCTCGGACGGGAGGTTCTCGAAATAGTTTTCACGTCCGTCCAACGGCGTAACGGCACTGGAGGAGGTTACCCGAACCGGCCCGTGCGACCAGTAAAGGCACCCTTCCGGATCGACCATCCACCATTTGCCATCCACTTTTTTCACGTAGAAATGCCCGGTCGCTTCCTGTTTGGGGCCGTCCGCCCAACCGCCGTACTTGTTCCACCCTTTCGGGCCGGGATGCGCGGCCAAATCTGCGGCTTCGGCTTCTTTCGCTTTGGCAAGCTCGGCGTCGGAATGGATTTTTCCAGGCCACTCCTTGTACTTGAACTGCCCATAAACGTCGATGAACGGGAAAAATTCCTCCGCCGTCATCTTCTCCCACGACGGGTTGGCGTCGAAGAACGTGTAGTAATCGGCCCGCGTCGGGTGACGGAACGGTACGATTTTTTCCACGTTGGCCAACGTTTCTTTCCCGGCTTTCTTCATCGTGATTTTCTTAATGCCCCACTTCCAGTCGAGCAACGGCTTTTTCATATAAACGCCCACCGTGACCACCTTCGTGCCGGAAAGCGTGTTGCAAAGCCCGTTGCCGTCCCACGGAGCACGACGCATTCCGGTCGTGCGGAATTGGGCCGTATTGAGGAACACGCGAATCGTTGTGTTCTCTTTCGTAAGGGTACCCCTATCAATAAAGCAGTCGTTTTCTCCCCCGGTCCCCCCGTCTGGCCCGCCCAAACGTACCGTCAGCGGCAGGCTCCCTTTCGTATCCCGATGGAGAAGCTCCATTTCCACCACATTGTACCCCTGAATGTCCCAGTCGCCCCGGATACAGACGCCCGGATACGCTTCCCGGCCCGTCGTGTCCCGGCCAAACGTCTGCACGTTCAGCCCGTCGGCAGTCTGCTGGAACTCCGCCCCCGCCAGCGAAAGGATCGCGGAAGAAGGGGTTGAGGCGTCGAACAGCACCAGCTCGTCCGCCGCCATACTCACACCGCACACCAGCACGGCCAAACTCAAAAACCATTTTTTCATAAAATTCCTTTCAAAATCAAGTCCAATTTGTGACGGAGCACTACTTCGGTTGCTGCCACACACGAACATAATCGATCGAAAACGTCGCCGGCAAATCGGCCGGATCCGGTTCCCCCGTCCAGCCCCGCATGATCTCACAGTCCAGCATGATCCGCAACGGCGTATGATAAAAATCGTTGTCCCGCGAAAACACCTCGTTGCCATCCACGTACCAGACCATCTTCTCCGGCGTCCAGAGAAAACCATACACGTGGTAGTCGGCCCAGAAATCAAAATCGACCTTCACGTTCCGGCTTTTGTTCTCCAATTTCTCCTTGTCGAAATTGACGATCGCCTCGAAATATGGCGTGCGGAATCGATGAACGTTCATGCAGTACAGGCGGTCGTAGTCCTGCCGCGTCGGTTTGCCAAAAACTTCAAAAATATCGATTTCCTCCGAGAAACTGCCCGGCTGGAATTTCTTCGGCGGATCCAAAGGATCGTAGAGCCAAAACGCGTTGCAAACTCCAGCTTTCATCGACTTGCAGCGTGCCTCGAAATAACCATAGCAAACCCGCTTCTTCCCCTTCACGATGGCCGTCGCAAACCGGTCGTAGCCCCGCTCCCGATTTTCCACCGTCTTTTCCTCTGGACGCAAAACCCGCGCCGTCAGATGCAGTTTGCCCTCCTTCACCGCCACGTTATCCCGCGCGAACAGTCCCGGCGGGCGACCGTAAAACGTCGGGTTAAAATCCCACCAACGCGTTTCGTCAAGTTTCTCCCCGTCAAATTCGTCGCTGAACTCCGGACAAAAAACCCAATCCTCGCCCATCGGACAACGCGGAGCTTCCGCCCCCGAAACCAACGGAACCCAAAATAAAACCGCCCAAAACCACCCTGATTTCATCGCAACTCCCTTCAAAATAAGGTTTCTCCACCTTCACTACTTTAATTTTGCACATTCCCCCCACATTTGTCAACGATAAAACAGGACAATCCCCGAACATTTTTGGACAAATCCCCGAACCTGCCTCAATACGTCACGTCCGGCTTCTCCCCGCCACAACGCGTTCCCAACGCCTTGTAAACCCGTAAATCCGTGTTGTTCGGCATGAACCGAACCCCGCCATCCCCAAACGCAAAATTCACCCCCCCAGGATGCTCGCTCGCAAATGGCACCTTGTTAAAATAAGCATCCCCACCCGACGCAATCGTCGCCGGCGTCGAACCATTCCCATTGATCCCGAAAAAAATCCCCTTCGCCGCATAAAATCCCAGATTGTCCCAATGATTGGCCCCCACCAGCCACGAACGAAGCGCATACGGATACGTATTCCATTTGCCCGAATCCCCCATCCACATGTTCTCCCCCAAATATATCGTGTTCGAAAGTCCGTCGGTCGCCGTCCCCTCGTTCCACACCTGACCCCAAAGCATCATGCCATTGAACGCGATATTCCCCTCATACGAATTGATCGCCTGATCCGACTGGATTCCCAAAATACCGTTTTTAGAGTTCACATTCTCCCGCGTTAAAACCGTGGTGACGGTAAAATCCTCCCAATCCTTCCGATTGCTATAGTCACTGCTCGACCGATTCACCCCAAAACAACCCGCATAACAACTCAACGCCCCCGCATTATACCCGTCCGACGTGATGGAATAACTCGGCTCGCTGAACGACGGACAAATAAATCCCGGAATCACCGTGTTCAACGGCGATGTGGTAGTGAAATTCCCCGCTCCCGACGACCAGTTGATCCGATCATAAAACGGCTGAAGCTCCAACTGCGGTAATACCTGCGCAAAAAAACTGTACCCCCACGAACCGGGTAACGTCCCACCATCCATCCTGCCAGAAGCATTTTGCGCAAGACTGGTCCCCGATGGAAAATTCCCCGCATGAACCGCCGCGTACCCCTGACCCGCTAACGCAAGCTGCTTCATATTGTTCGCACACTGCGACGTCCGCGCCGATTCCCGTACCTGCTGCACCGCAGGCATCAACATCCCCATCAACATCCCAATAATCGCTATCACCACCAATAACTCCACCAAAGTGAATCCGGCCCCGGGTACGGGGCGGCACACTACGGCTGCCGGCCCGGGTGCGGGCAGCACGCCTCTAGCCTCCCTTACGGTTTGCTCCATTGG
>JAUNBJ010000187.1 GCA_030535245.1 Planctomycetia bacterium
GCCTGGAAGCGATAAATCACCGTTTTGGGCCGGAATTGGGTTTTTAGAAGTTGCCGTAAATATATTCCGACAAGTCCTTCATGCGGAGGTCTTCGATGTAATCGAAAGAATCCATCTCCGCTTTTTGATCTCTGACATCAGGAATCATCCACCCCGGCGGAGGCGTGGGAAATCGTCGCCGTCGGTTCCCGTCCAGCAGCCCATTCCGCCGAAGGACGTTGTGGATGGTTCGCACCGACGGAACGCCATCACCACCGTTTTCCTCCAAAACACTCCGAATCACCCTCGCACCACATTCCCCCAAAATCGATTTTTCCTTGAGGAATTTTCGCGTTTCGACGATCAGGTTTTCGATCTCAGGATCAATCCGATTGTGTGCAACCCGGCAAGACGGCCTGCGATCCGAGCAATCCACCCGCTCCAGCCGCAGCCCAGTCGCTCGCGTCACCCACTTTTTCACGGTCGTTTTGGATTTTCCCACCCGCTTCGCAATCGCCCTGCAAGACAACCCTTGCCTGTACAACGCGATCATTTCCTTCCGAACCGCCACCTCCGTACGACTACCTTTTTAACCATGACTCCTCCATTCCTAAACAAACACAATTTGAAATAACGTTACGGTAACTTTTTCCAAAAATTTGTCAACGGGTGGTCACCCTTTGCTTGCACTTACCCGGTCACCTTTTGCTTGCACATGACCATTAAAACATAAGTATTCGATTGCAATCACTCCATGAATCATGAGGCACTCTTAATCTTCGGACAGCGGTGGTGCATTTTCCGTGTTGTCGACTTTGGGAATCCATGTCGTTTCGGATTCCTCCATCTCGATGGTTCCCCAGCGGTGGGCGCAATTGCGGCATTCGCGCTTGCGTCGGACGGCGGCTAACCACTGGTGGCGTATGCACTTAACGGCGGACTCGGTGAAGTATACTCGCGAGTGCTGGCACCCGCATTTCGGGCATTGGTACTGCGACATTTTCAGGTTCCTTTCTTGCGTTTTCGTTCTTCAAGTCGTTCCCGGAAGGTCTTGCGCTGTTTGGGTGGACGTGCGGTGTCAAGTCGGATTCCGCCCGTCGGAACGTAAACGCAACCTGCGAAGCTGGCGAGGCAACAACAGCCGACCAAGCAGTCCCAGAATATGAATACAGAAGCGTTCGCAAAAAGAAATTCTTATTCCAGAACTCCTCAAAAATTGTGATATTTTTGAATTTTTTACTTGATTTTTAAAAAGTATGGGTTATAATGAACAATTTAGAGGTTACTTTTGCGTGGAGGCTTCAGATGAAAAATTTCAAATCAATTCAAAATCTAAATATTCAAAAGTTTCTTCAAATCGTGTATTCTGGACGGATTCCGTATTTTTGTAATAGTTCAAAAAATATCCTGGAATTTGAAAGTTGTGAATGGTCCGAATATTGGAATTGCATTTCGAAAACTCCCCTTTCAGAGGATAAATCCTTTCAAAATTTTCAGGAAAGCTATCTTCAATACGTTCAAAGCCAATTTTTAGCCTCATGCCGTACTTCCTTTTGCCTTGCGTACTGGCAATTTTTAAGAAAAATTCTGATTTCTTTTCAGGAATCGCCCCTTTTGTATTCAAAAGTCCTGCAAGCGATTGTGGGTTTTGGCACTTTTGGAATTGGATTTTCTGCAGAAAATCCAATCGCCGCAGGTGTATTTAATCTCACACATCCTGTCTATCAAACCGCAAAATTACAAATTTCCTCTCGTCCAGAATCGTCAAAATATTTACCACTGTGTGCAGTATATCTTCCGACGAAAAAAAACGTACTGAAGCTCCCTGAATTTTATTATTATCGACAACTTGCGTTTGGTATGCGTGAGGATGCAAGATTTTTGCTATGTCCCGCAGTAAACCCCGAAATCAGATTTTCCAGCTTTGAAGTGTTACACTCTTTTACGGAAAGAATCCATACCAAAAAAGATACAAGGATTCAGGAACGGTCTTCTTTTCTTGTGCCTGTCATTCGAACGACTTTTTATGAAGAGACAGCGAAAGAAAATTCAACATTTCGAGTGGCAGATATTGGAGGTGGAACTGGACATTTATTTCGCGGTATAATTGAAAAGATAGAAAAAGATTCTCCACAGGATTTTAGAGACAATTCTATTGAGTGGACTATCGTGGAACGCCCCGGAATGAACTATCGCAGGCATCTTTTCCGTGTGAATTTTTTCAAAAAATTCATCAAATAAAATATCTTCGAAAGAATTTTCAGGAATGGTTGGAAGCTCAAAAAAAGGATATTTCTGAACCTTTATGGAACCTCGTTCTTATGTGTCGTTTGCTCAACAATATAAGTCATTTTTCGACGGAATGGTCAGACGACAGGAGAGATATTTCAAAATTACTGGGAAAAGACGGGAACATGGCTTCATGGGAAAAAGACATACATTCTCCGATACGAGCAATTCCTGCGACCGGAAAATTTGATTGCAACCGAAGGCAGGATTTCCCTTAAAAATGGGTACACTTTTCGGCAACCTTCATTTTCTGACTACTTTCGAGCGATTTACTTTTGTTGTGAAAACCATTCGCCGCAGGATATTCCGTCCCATGCAATCTTCTTTCCTGTGCGTCAATTTAAGGAATCCTCCCTTTTGGACGATTCAGGGGAAAGTATTTTCAAGACTTTGCTGCGAATTTCCCGAAATATTCTGATAGAAGACGCCGATTTATCCGCCCCCTTTTTGAAACGTCACTTGTCACAAAACGGCCTGTTTCCAGAAGTTTGGGACTTCACAAAATTACGGCATCTTACTACCAGCCACGTGGTACTGGTTTCACAACGGAAAATCCAGCCATGAACCTGCAAATTATCGAGCGAAAATCACCAATTCTTGGAACGTCGCAACTCGCGTGTTTGCGGGAGGTTACGACGGTGAACCTCACGGCAGGGTGTGCACATGGCTGCGCGTATTGCTACACTCGAGGGTATTCGACGTTTCCCGGAGAAGGAACGGTTCGTCTGTACGCGAATCTGGCGGAACGGCTGAAAGAGGAATTGAGACGCAAGCGAAAATTGCCGAAACGCGTTTATTTCAGCCCGTCGAGCGACCTGTTTCAACCGCTTGACGAGATACGGAAAACGGCGTTGGAAGTGTTGCAAATCCTGTTCGGTGCCGGGGTTGAAGTCGCGTTTCTCACCAAAGGAACGATTCCGGAACCCCATTTTCGACTTTTGGAACGCTTTCCGACGCTTTGTTTTGCGCAAATGGGACTCATCACGACCGACGATCGGGTGCGGCTGATTTTTGAACCCAATGCGGCGAGCGTGGCGGTGCGTCTGGCTCAAATCGAGCGTCTGCGGAGGGCGGGAATCCCTGTTACGGTGCGTCTGGACCCGATTTTGCCGGAAGTGACCGACTCGATCGAATCGTTCGACGCCATCTGCAAAGCGACGAGCCAATGCGGTGTGCGAAACCTGGCGGCCAGCGTCCTCTTTCTCCGTACCGGCTTCGCGGCGCACCTTGCCCGACGTTTTTCGGAGTGTGACGTTCCTGCCGACCTCCAACCCTGCCTTTCCCGCCTTCTTATGCGGTTCCGAACCGCCCGTCCGCTTGTCATCCACGCTGGCGGAAGCCAAACCCTGGCCCTTCCGCTTCCCGAACGCGCCGCCATTTTCACGCGTCTTGCCGCCTCCGCCGCCCGCCATTCACAGACGCTCCACTTATGCACGTGCAAAAATCCCGATCTTCCCGCCGACTTTTTCGACGCACAGAAATTCGTCGGCTGTGAGATTGCCGGTGAAAGCCGTGGCGGATTATTCGGCTAACCCCGCAGAAAATCGCGTTCCAACAAAGGCCGTAAACCCAGATTTCACCGTATCTTTCGACCTGTACGACCGGCAGCGGATCCGTACTCCCACACAAGTTCAAAATCCCGCTTGAGCAGTCGCTTCGCTCCTGGCTCTGCACTCGTAAATTCTTTCCAAACTAGGCACTGACGCACCTTTAGACCAACTTCGAGAAGCGCGTAGCCACCGTCAAAAATTCCAAAAGTCCCGTGCCCCCTTCGTAGTCCACGTTGTAGGGCGGGTCGGTCACGAGCAGGTCGGCGCTGGCTCCGTCCATCAGCCGCGTCACATCCTCTGGGAGTGTCGCGTCGCCGCACATCAGCCGGTGTTCGCCTAACTGCCAAATTTCGCCCGGCTTACATCGGGTTTCGACGATTTCGGGCAGGTCGTCGAGCGTTTCGTCTGCTTCGACTTCCGCCAAAAGTTGCGAGTCGTGGGAGAGTTCGAGGTCGGGGAACGTCCACATGTTTTGGAGTTCGTCGAAGTCCCACTCCATGCGCAGGAGGTCGAAGTCATCCTCCCCCGCCATGCGGTTCGCCTTGATGACGATTTTTCTCAGGACTTCCGCCGGTGTCGCCGCGTCCAGTACGTCGCACGTCACGCTCCGAATCTTGAGCGATTGACACGCCCGCAGTCTCTGGTTGCCCGAAAGCACGACGAAGCGGTCGCCGAACGGAAAGACCGTCGGTTTCCAGAGTGTCAAAAACTCCGGGTCGTCCGTGATGGACTTCTTCAATCGTTCCATATCCTCCTCGGAAATCTTCCGGGGGTTCTGCGGCACGTCCGCGATTTGTCCCGTGTTCGCGTCGAGCGTTTTCAGCGCGAGCGTCTGGGTTGTAAATTTCAATTCCATGGGTTTTATCCTTTCCGTTGGTTTTGTTTGTTTCATTTCCCCCCGCACCCCCCTGCCAGTCGCGATTCCTTATCGTGGATTGGGTGGGGGGCTTGGCGGTGGGTTTTGCCAGAGTGTCCATTCTCAGGACACTCCTCGGACACTTTTGGGACACTCCGCTTCCCGTATTTTTAAGGCTATACTCTTCCTTTTATCTATGTGTCCTATGTGTCCTATAATATTAATATATATAGGGGAGATATATTTATTATTTAAGGAACCGCTGATTTAATCCCAGGTCTTGTCGAAATTTTAAAAAGCGCT
>JAUNBJ010000039.1:0-16331 GCA_030535245.1 Planctomycetia bacterium
CAGCCTACGGCTGCCACCCCTCTGAAAAGAGGGGAATTACCCCATCTTGCCCAAATTCGCAAGGAAGTTTGATCGCACCCGGTTTCTGGGTGTGGATACGGTCGTTAGCGCCGGCCTTTAGGCCGTTCGGGTGGATTTTTTTGGTGCATGGTAGTGAAAGTCCATTACTTCGTACGGTCGGAACGGCCTAAAGGCCGACGCTAACGTTGCATGTTTTTGCAAGAATCCTTGACAAACCTTCCGGGATTGATTACAATGATTCTGTTGTGCGAAATTTTAAATGGAAATGGAATGAGTATCCTCCACTTTAGGAGAAAAAATGCCAGAATCATCAAAAAACGTTCCGGAGCTTCATGCACAGGATGTTTGTTCCATTTTGTGGGGGTGGAGCTGGCGCGTGACGGCCATTGTGCTTGCGGTTCCTTTGGTTTTTTATCATTTCGGCGAATTCGGGTTGGCTTCCAATCTGCTTTTGATTCTTTCTTTGTTCTTAATCGGGCAAGGGTGTTTTGTATTCGGAAAAGGAAGCTGGCTTCGCTCCGCCCGAATCCTAAATTCAGGTGCGTTTTTGTGCGAGTTCCTCGCTTTCAGCTTATTTGCAACGAACTTGTATTTGCTGGGAGGGGATTATACGATATGCCTTCTGCTCCTGCTTTTAGGGATGGTTCTTCGTCTTTTTTTCTACGGTCGTTTGTTGCGAAAAATGCGAACAAGAACCCTCTTTTGCTGGACTTATGGTGTCGCACTTCTTTTTCTTTACAGTGCTTTTTTCATCTGGTATGCGAATTTCAATCCCGCTGGAACACCACACTGGATTGTGATTCCTAAAAGAATTTTCGCCGGAAGTGCAATCGTGATCGCATTTTCCATTCTTTCCCTGGCCGTTCAACTTCGTCTTGGACTCGAAAAGTCGCAGGTGGCCCTGGAATTTCCCGTTCGGAACCGATTGAAATCCGGAATTTTGATGTTTCTCATCATCCTTTTTCTTGCAGGAGCGACATGGAAATATGGAGATTTCTGCCTTCAGGCACGCGATGCACGGAATGAAGCCTTCCTCCAGCAGATAAAGATGAAATAGCACCATGAATCCAAACTTTCACTTTGAAAATGAAGGAGTTTTATTATGAAAACATTCTGTTCGTTGTTGAGTGCATTTGCGTTTCTGGCTTTTGCCGGAGCGGTGATCGCAGATGAAAATCAGGTGTTCGATAAATCGGTCGCCAATTTTGCGCGGGCCGAGGGTGAGACAAGCGATTCGCCGCGTATCCAACGTGCAATCGAGGCGTGTCCGTCCGGGGTGCTCTATTTTCCAGCCGGAGTCTATGAAATCTCGGAACCGATTGTGGTGAAAAACCTTTGCTCTCTCCTGATGCACAAGTCGGCAATTCTGCGTGCGTCCCAAAAGATGGAGTTCGTACTCAAAGTCAATACGGCCCAACAGTACAACCGTGAGCGCATCAAGGCTGGTGGAGCGGAGGATTACAATCTGTTTGTCGTTGGTGGGCAAATCGACGGAAACGGGTTGGCTTCGTGTATGTCACTCGACAATTACCATCATTTCACGATGCGTGATACGACTTTCCTGAATGGATTTCCCTACGGTCTTCGTGTGAATGGTGAGGGGCACGGATATGAGTTGATCGCCAATAACCTTTATTTCAAATGTGTGAAAAGTGGGCTTGCCGGCAACACGGCGCTCTACACCACCGGGGGGGACAGCCACTACACCGACTGCGTTGTTGTCGATTACACGGTCGGTTTCCATGTCGGTGGAGGCTCGAACCGCCTGACGCGCTGCCACGTTTGGGGAGGGCCGATTCCGCCTGCCGCACCTGGTGAATATCCCGAAATGCTCAAGGATTCCATCAATTACAAAATCATGGGTTCCACGGCGATTTTACGCGACTGCTATGCGGACAGCGGCGCGATTGGTTTTCACGTCGAAGGGCATGATGTCCGTTTATTGGGATGTTCCTACTTCAATAATGCACATTTTAAGCTCGATCATATTAAAATTATCCGTCATGTGAAAGGGCTTTTGTATGTTTCCGAGGCGTCTTTTGTAAAAACGGTTCCCCACGTGTTGGTTTACGAGGGTTGCGGAAATGTACATTGGAACAACATTATGTATTCTGGTTTCAGCAAAGACGATGATTGTCCCGGTGCGATTATGAGGAAATAGGCGGAACGAACGCAGTGATCGCACTGAAAGTTTTTTGAAGGAGCGTTTGGAAGCTCGACAGAATAAGGGAAGCAGAAGCGTTAGCGTCTGCTTCCCGGATTTTTGGCAATCGGCGGAAGCCGTAGTCGCTCCCGGTCGTACCGAACGGTCTAAAGGCCGACGCTAACGATCCCCCCTCTAAATTTTGCGTTTTTTTCGCTGAAAAACGCCTCATTGCAATATCCGACGAATGGTATATAATATGGGAGACGGAAATTTATCAAAGTTACGAGAGGCGGTATATAGAGGGACCCGGAATGGCTCGCAGAGACTTCCAGAAAATCACATGGTGTCAGGCGGTGGAGGACGACTTTAGGAATCTTTTGGAGCAATCGATTCGTGAGGATGTGGAATCGATTGGGGACTTAACGTCGTTGGCGCTGATTCCGGAAAAGGCGATGGGGTGTGCGTCGGTGGTTTCACGAAATAGCGGCATTATTGCCGGAATGCCGACGGTGCCGGTGATTGTGGAAGCGGTCTGTCCGGATTTGGAATGGACGCCGGCGGTGCAGGATTGCCAGCGGGTGGAGAAGGGGCAAAAAATCGGCACCCTTCGGGGCAACGCGCGGGGGCTGATGCAGGCGGAACGGTTGGTGTTAAACTTTGTCTCGCGACTGTCGGGGATTGCGTCCACGACAGACCGGTACGTTCAGGCGATTCAGGGCACCGGTTCGGTGGTTTACGATACGCGGAAAACGACGCCGGGGTGGCGGCTTTTGGAGAAATATGCCGTCCAGTGCGGTGGGGCGGCGAATCATCGAACGGGACTGTACGACGCGATTCTGATCAAGGACAATCATTTGGCGTTGGCCGCCGGGCGTGCGGGGCTGGGGCCGTTGGAGTACAACCCTGCGGAGGCGGTGCGGAGCGTGCGGAAGTACCTGGCGCGGCAGGACGAGTTGGGGCCGCGTCCGGCGTCGTACTGTCGGGGGTGCGTGCCGTCCACGTGCAAGATGCGTACGTCGTTGATTGCGGCGGTGGCGGAAGTGACCGGTTCGGCCATGCTCAGTTCGATCATTGCCAAAACCCCCTGTTACGTGATTGAGCAGGCGCGGGGCAAAAACGAACAGGTTCCGCGGGAACCGGCGATGAATTTCCCGGCTCGCGACGTGATCGTGGAGGTGGAAGTCGATACGTTCCAGCAGTTTGAATCGGTGCTGGACGCCGACCCGGACATCATCATGCTGGACAACATGCCGGTCGATTTGATGAAGAAAGCGGTGAAGCTGCGAAACCAGCGCAAGCCGGAAATCGAGTTGGAGGCGTCGGGCGGGATTACGTTGAAAACCATCCGCGACGTGGCGTTGACCGGAGTGGATCGAATCAGCGTAGGAGCCTTGACGCACTCTTTCGTGATGTTTGATTTGGGCCTGGATTGGGAGGAAGTGACATGAGGGAGCGTTTCGGACTGGGGTTGTTGTTTTGCATCGTAACGACGACACTTTGCGTTGCGCAATGGGCCGAGCCGGAAAAAGTCGCGGCAGTGGAACGTGGCGAATGTACCGAGGCGCGGGTTTCCTGGTGGGGTTTCGACCCGGAAGATTCGACGCGTTTCCTTCAGGCGGCAATCCATTCGGGGGTGAAAAAACTCCGGGTTGATCGCCAGGCGTCGGACTGGATCACTGGGCCGTTGATGGGGGCCAGCAATCTGGAGATCGTGCTTGACGACGATGTAACGCTCATGGCCAAAAAGGGTGATTTCAAGAGGAGTATTGATTCGCTCCTGACGTTTTCGCTGTGTGAGAACGTCACGATTCGCGGCGGGAAAAATTCCGTGCTGCGAATGCGGAAAGCGGATTATCACACCGACGCATACACGCAGGCCGAGTGGCGACATGGGCTGAACCTTAAAAGCTCGCGGAACGTCCGGGTCGAGGATTTGACGATCGAGTACACCGGGGGGGACGGGATTTATCTGGGGGTTTCCAAACGGGGGGTGCCGTGCGAGAATATCGTGATTCGCCGTGTCGTCTGCAACGAAAACAACCGACAGGGAATCAGCGTCATCAGCGCCCGGAATCTGCTGATTGAGGACACGATTCTGAAAAACACCAACGGCACCGCACCGCAGGCGGGAATCGATTTTGAGCCGAACGGCGACAGCGAGGAACTGGTGAACTGCGTCATGCGGAACTGCGTCTGCGAGAACAACGCGGGGGATGCTTATCTCCTGTACCTGCCGAATCTGAAAGCCCATTCCGCCCCCGTTTCGCTGCGGTTTGAGAACTGCGTTTCGCGGAATAATCGCCGACGCGGATTCTCCCTCATGACCTTCCATTCGCGCAAAGACAAGACGTCGGGGCCTTTGCAGGGAACGATCGCGGTGAAAAATTTCGTTTCCGAAAACGACGCGAGCGGGGGAATCCTTCTCCGTGAAAATCGGCTGGACGGGGTGAAGCTCACGTTTGAAAATACGCGGCTGGAAGTGCCGGGCGACGCCGCGCCGATTCTTTTTCAGACGGAGGCAACCGCATCCGACCTGAATCCTGTCGCGGTGGGAAACACGTCGTTTGGCAAGGTGCGTATCACCCAGACGCATGACGTACCGTTCCTGCAATTTCGCGACGCCTCGGCCATGGGATTGGGGCTTCAGCAGGTTTCGGGAACGTTCCAGTTGGACGGGGCCGGCCCGCAGCGAACCGAAGAAGTGAACGACGCGTGGCTTGCGGCACATTACCCGGCCCTCAACACCCGCAAGCTGCCGATTTTGGCAATTCCGACCGAATACGTTCCGCAAAAAGCGGTTTCCGAGGAAAAATCTCTGGCGTGGTGTCGGCTGCGTCATACGGCAAATTTCGCCTTTTACGCTTCCAGAGGGGAATCGGTACGCATGACGCTGCGCAGCGTTCCGATCGGAAAAAAACCGGGCGGGGAGATTGGACTATCGCTTGAGGCACCGTCGGGAAAAAAGGTTTCCATCCCCACTTTGGAATATGGCGGCGAGGTGGAAATCCACTTCACGGCGGAAGAATCGGGGCTTTACCAGTTCGGTTCCCAGAATGGGCCGGGAGCGTTTTGTGTCGTGAAAACCAATATCCCGGTGCAAATTCCTGCCACTCCGGCGCGCTTTATCCACACCATCGGCACCCTGGCGGTTCCCGTGCCGGAAGGAACGCCCGATTTTGCGATAAAGCTGTGGGGTTACGATCAGGAACGGGTGGGAATCGTGATTTTCGACCCGTCGGGCAAGGAGGTTTTCCGGAACGACGCGGTGGATCGGCTGGAATATTTTTATCCCCGAACACCGACGCCGGGAGTGTGGCGGATTCAGTGCTCGCAACCTGGACAGGGAGTGCTGGAAGATTTTGGGATTGCCTTGGAAGGGGTGGTGCCGCTTTTGGTTCCCTGATGGGTGCTTTTTTCAAAAAAACGGGGATTTTTCGTTGACAGTACCGCTTTGCCGGATTATAATGGAGGGGCGGTGCGTTAGAAAAGCGTTTTGAGAAATTCAGGCGGAACCTGTCATGCAAGATTACAAGACCCTGATCCGTTCGATCCAGAGTGTGCGGGCACAGTCGATGAAGGTGTCTCCGGACGAGCTGAATTTTTTGGCCGAGTCGTACGTCGGGGCGTGTCGGGATTTGCGGGATCGGGCGATTGGGTATCTGGCCCAGGTGCGGAAGGAGAAAATCCGCAACCCGAACGCATTTCTGGAGGAGTTGCGTGATTTCCTTGCGGAATGCCGGGCGATGGACATGGAGGGGCGGGACGACTGGAGTTCCACGCTGAAATATCTGGGGTATTCGGACGACGATTTCGCGTTGCCGGGCGAGGAGCTGCGAAAAGTCCAAAAAATCGTTGTGAAGATTCAGCAGCTTTTGGAAAAGAAGGCGGCAGCCCAAAAGGAAGCGGCGGAAACGTTGGTGGAGGAGGTGGAAGTACCGCCGGAGCTGGTAGAGCTGGCGCAGCGGTTCCACGCACCGAAACTGCCGGAACCACCGCAAAATCCACCCGAAAACACAAACGAACGAAAAGCCGGGGAACCGCGTAACGTCACGCCGCCGGAAGTGCCGGTAATCGACGAGAACGTTCCGCTTTCGTTGGCTCCCCCGCCGCCCGATTCGTCGAAAAATCTGGAGCCGAAGGTGTCCCAACCGGTCGCACCGTTTGAAAAGAAAAAACATCCCGGCCCTGACCCGAAAGATGTCCTTATCGGAGTGCAGGTGGTGATCATCCTGCTTTTGCTGGGGCTGATCTACCTTTTGCTTCTGAGCAAATTCTAAACGTAAAGGAGTTTTTATGAAACGTTGGTTGACAAGCATGTTGTTGGTGGTGCTGTTTGCCGCCATCTGTCCCGCCTCGGAAACGGAGTTTCGGAAATTGTCGGTGAAAGATTACCGCGATAAAATGAAAGCAGGATGGGTGGGGCAGATTGTGGGGGTGAGTTGGGGTGGTCCGACCGAATTCAAATGGAAGGACGCGATCATTCCAGAGGACAAAATGCCGGTATGGAAGCCGGAGATGATCAACCATGCGTTTGCGCAGGACGATCTGTACGTGGAAATGACGTTCCTGCGAACGTTGGAGCAGTACGGGATCGACGCTCCGATTCGGCAGGCGGGGATCGACTTTGCGAATAGCGAATACGCGCTTTGGTGTGCGAACCGTGCGGGGCGAAACAACCTGCGAAGCGGGATCGCGCCGCCCGATTCGGGGCATCCGAAATTCAACCGCTGCCCGAACGACATTGATTACCAGATCGAAGCGGACTATTCCGGCCTGATTGCACCCGGGTTGCCGAACGAGGTGATCGCGTTGGGGAACAAATTCGGGCGGCTGATGAATTACTCCGATGGGATTTATGGGGGGATGTTTGTCGGCGGGATGTATGCGGAAGCGTTTTTCACGAACGACGTTTTCCAAATCATCGACGCGGGGCTGGCGTGCATTCCGGCGGAATCGCAGTATGCCGAGATGGTTCGCGACATGGTGACGTGGTATCGGGAAAATCCGAACGACTGGCAGGCATGTTGGGAGAAATGCCAGAAGAAATACCGTGAAAACCCGGAGTACCAGAAGTGCTCGAACGGGGGAATCGACGTGAAAATCAACGGGGCGTACATCCTGATGGGGCTGCTTTATGGGAAGGGGGATTTGGATCAGACGATCGTCATTTCCACCCGGTGCGGGATGGATTCGGACTGCAATCCGTCGAATTCTGCGGGCGTGCTGTTCACGACGATAGGTTACTCGAAGCTCCCGGCACGGTTCAACACGGGGCTGGACGAGACGCAAAAATTTTCGCATACGAACTACAATTTCCCGGAGCTTTTAGACGTGTGTGAGAAGCTGGCCCGGCAGTACGTTTTGCGAAACGGCGGAAAAATCGAAACGGACGCGAACGGGGAGGAATATTTCCTGATTCCGGTCGTGAAACCGACGCCGCCGGAGCTGGAATTGAGCTGGGCACCGGGGCCGATCGCCGAAAGTCGATTCACCGATGCGGAAAATGCGCAGATCCAATTCCGTTATTTCCATCTGGAAAATATTCAGCAGGGAATCGACATGTTCTATCCCGGCTGGAAAATTTTCAACTGCGGCGCCGACATGGAACCGGGAATTGAAGAACGTTACCAGGGCAAAAAGAACGTGCTGAAAACGCATCCTCTGGATCAGAAAACGCCATGCACGCTTTCGCGGAACGTGAAAATTGAGAAGGATCGGAAAACGACGTTGCATCTTTCCGTGGCAGCCCATCCGAAGTATGACTGGGAACTGGTCGTTCGCGTGAACGGTTCGGAGCACTACAAACGCGTGATAACCAGCACGCCGGAAAAACCGTGGTGGAACCTTTCGGTCGATCTGTCGCAGTACGACGGCAGCACGATTCTTCTGGAACTGGAAAACAGGCCAAACGGTTGGATGTGCGAATGCGGTTACTGGAGCCAGATAGAACTGACGACAGAACCGATTCTCCATGCGATCTGGTCGCAGAGGGAAGGGACGCCGCCCCCTCCGGGAACAGTCATCCGTCAAAGTTTCAAGTGGCCGACGGTCTTTCTCGGTTCGCCGTCGTTGGAGATTCTTTCAGACGGTACGTACGTGGCGACACACGACTGGTTTGGAAAGGATTCCGGCGGGCAGCATACGTCCGTGTACCAGTCGACCGACGCAGGCAAGACGTGGAGGCAGGTGGGGGAATTCCGCAAGCAGAACTCCGGGTCGCTGTTCCGTTTGGGGGACGTGCTGTATAGCATTGGTTTTTGCAAGCCGGGAATCGCGGGAATGTCCAACGAGTGCATTGGTATTCGGAAATCGACCGACGGCGGACGCACGTGGACCGAACCTTTGGATACGAAAACAGGGCTGATCTGTTCGGACGACACGTACTATGCCGACCCGGTTCCGGTGCTGGTTTACAACGGACGCGTTTGGTGGCAGGTCGATCTGTCGCACCCGAAGAAAGGGGTTTCCTGGCCGTGGTTTGAAACGAAGGTGATCAGCGCTCCGGTCGATTCCGATTTGCTGGACGCGTCGAACTGGACGCACAGCAACGCGGTAAAATGGGTCGCCGACAAACGAGGACGCGGTTGGCTGGAAGGGAACGTGCTGGCCGACCCGCAGGGGAATTTGAAACTCCTCATGCGGGTTGAGGGACGCGGGATTTACGTGGCGCGTCTGCATCTTTCCGCCGACGGCACGCAGCTTTCGTTCGATCCGGAAAAAGATATTCTGGATTTCCCCGGCGGCGGCTCGAAATTCTGCATTCGTTACGACGCGGTAAGTAAAAAATACTGGGGCCTGACCAACTGGATTCAGCCGGGACAGCGTGGCTGCCGCACGACCGTAGCCCTGGTCTGCTCCGACGACCTGGAGCAATGGGAAATCCGCTCGATTATTTACCAGCTTCCAATTACGTTCGGCAACGGCAACGGCCTGCAATACTGCGACTGGCAAATCGATGGCGACGATCTGGTGTTTGTGTGCCGCGTGGGGTGGTTCGGGGTGAATTTTCACGATTCCAACTACATCACGTTCGATCGTGTTCCCCATTTCCGCGAACGAACCCGCAAGGACGACGCCAAACCGTTCCCGGTACACCCCCTGTAAAATGGTTAATGGTTAATGGTTAATGACTTTTGTTCGGGCCGTTTTCTGAGTGGTAAGAAGATTATACACTTCCACCCAAAAGGGTTGAATGGAAATAATTAACCATTAACCATTATGTGGAGGATGGGATTGCTTCTCAAATGTTAACCATCTTTTTGACCATCCTTCCCAAATTCGCGAAGTATGGTAAAATGAAGTTTTGTTTTTCAGGGTCGTCGATGGGGCCTTGAATGATCGTAAATTTTGAACCTTGTCTTGGGAAGGTATTCCATGATTCGCACCCGTTTCGCACCCAGTCCGACCGGTTATCTGCACATTGGCGGCGTCCGTACCGCCCTGTTCTGCTGGCTTTTCGCAAAGCACGCGGGAGGAAAATTCGTCCTCCGTATCGACGACACCGACAAACAACGAAACGTGGAGGAAGCGTTGGAGCCGATCCTGCACGGTTTGCGATGGCTTGGAATTACATGGGACGAGGGGCCGAACGTGGGGGGGCCGTACGCGCCGTACTACCAGTCTCAGCGGGACGCGTTTTACCAGGCGGCGGTGGATAAACTGCTGGAGCGGGGTTTCGCGTATCGGGACTATGCCCGTTCGGAGGAGCTGGCGGCGGAGCGGGAAGCGTTCAACGCAGCCAAAACGGGCGGAGCGTACACGTACAGTCGCCGTTGGATGGCCGACACGCCGGAAAAGCAAAAAGCGTTCGAGGCGGAAGGACGCGGCGGCGTGGTGCGTCTGAAGATGCCACGCGAAGGGAAGCTGGAATTTGACGACCTGGTTCGCGGTCACGTGGAGTTTTTTTGGAATCAGGAACAGGACCATGTGATTCAGCGGGCGGACGGGTCGTTTATTTACCACCTGGCCAACATTGTGGACGATCACGCGTTCGGTATCACGCACGTCATTCGGGCCGAGGAGCACCTGTCCAACACCCCCCGGCAGATTTTCATGATCGACGCGTTGGGACTTCCCCGACCGCAGTACGCGCACCTGCCGTTCGTAGCGGAACCGGGGAGCCATACGAAGCTGTCCAAACGGAAGCTGGACAAGTACATGAAGAACCGGGATTTCGCAAAAATTGTGGAGCATGGCATGTCGATTGCTTCACGCTTGGGGAAGGAAGTGAAGCTGGAAACGTACAACCCGGTCGTCACCGATTTCTACGAGCAGGTGGGGTATCTTCCGGAAGCAATCGTGAATTATCTCGCCCTGCTGGGCTGGTCGCTTGACGACAAAACGGAGGAGTTCACGCTGGAAGCACTGGTGGAAAACTTCACGATGGAGCGGGTGAACAAGGCGCCGGCCAGCTTTGATCCGGCCAAACTGATGGCATTCGAGGAGCGTGCCATGCAGAAATTGCCGCTTGACAAAAAGTATGCCGGTGTGCTGCCGTACCTGCTTTCGAGCGGGATGTTACCGGGGATAACGGACGCGTCGCAGATAACGCCGGCGCTGAAAGATAAAATCCTGGAACTCCTCAAGGCGGCAGGCGATCGGGTGAAGGTGTTCGGCGATATTCTGGATTATCCCGACTTTTTCGTAACGACCGACGCCCTCCCGTACGACGCGGCGGCGGTGGAAAAACGGCTGAAAAAAGCGGGGGCGGCGGAACTTTTAAACGATTTCGCAGCGAAGCTGGAAGCGTTGGACACGTTCACGGTCGAAAACACCGAGGAAGCGATGCGGCTGTTTTTGGAAGAAAAGCAGATCAAGGTGGGAGAAATCATCCATGCCCTGCGGGTGGCCGTGACCGGTAAGGCGGTGGGAATTGGCATGTTTGAAGCGTTGGTGATTTTGGGCAAAGACGAGTCGCTTCGCCGGATTGCGCGTGCCGTGGCGATGGTCGGTTGACGTACCGTTAAGTATCCTCAAACGATTCGGGATTTTCAATCATGCGTTACGACCCGGTTTACAACATTTGGGTATCCGTCAGCGAAAAGCGGAACATGCGTCCGCAGGATTTCGCGAAGCCAGCGCATGCCCCGATGTCGGAATCGGCCCCGTGTGCAATCGACCCCCATTGCCCGTTTTGCGAAGGAAACGAGCGGGAAACGCCGCTGGAACGCGACGCCATTCCCAAGATTCCCCGCGAAGACCTGGAAGCGATGCCGTTCGAGGAAAAAACGCTGGACAACTATCGGCGTCCCAATGCGCCGGGATGGCTGGTTCGTGCGGTGCCGAACCGGTATCCGTTCGTCGAGCCGGACTCGGAAATGACGCTCCAGCACATCGGGCCTTATTACAGTATGCCGAACGTCGGGATTCAGGAGGTGATCGTTGATGTTCCGTATCATGCCACGCGGTTGGGCCAGCTCAATGCAGAGGAATTTCAGTATCTGATTCATTTTTATCACCGGCGTATGCACCAGCTTCGCAAAAGTTACCGATGGCGATACGCGCATCTTTTTAAGAATCAGGGGAGCGAGGCGGGGGCGTCGTTGTCGCACATCCACACGCAGCTTGTGGGGTTGCCGTTCGTACCGCGTTCGGTGGAATACGAGGGGGGATTTCTGAGAAAATACCAGGCCGAAAATGGCCATTGTTACCACTGCATGGTGAAGGAATACGAAATGCGTGAGCGGTGGCGATTCGTGGCGCAGACGGAATATCTGAGTGCGTTCTGTCCGTTCGCTTCACGTTTTGTGGGGGAAGTTCATATCCTTCCACGGCGGCATGTTCCCTGTTTCGTGCAGTCCACGCGGGAGGAGCTGGACGATTTGGCGGTGCTGTTCCGACACATCGTGTTGCGGCTGGAGAAGGTGCTGCCGACGCCGGACTATAACGTCGTGTTGCGAAGCTCCCCGTGGAACAATGTTCGGGGGGAACTGGTGCCTGACGAGCATTTTCACTGGCGGCTGGAAATTCTGCCTCGGACGACGAAGTTGGCGGGGTATGAGCTTGGCACCGGCTACTACATCAATCCGGTCTCCCCGGAGCGGGCGGCCATGGCAATCTGCGGCAAGGGAGAGGATTTTCGTCTGATGGAGTAGCGCTGCGTTCCTGTTACCAAACCAACTTTTTCTTTGGAGTTTTACGATAAAGCGACAACCGCACCCAGCCAGCTCACGCAAAACGCCCACAAAAAACCATCAACCATCAACCATTAACCATCAATTATCAATTATCAATTCCCCTCGTCGTGTTGGCTTTTCGGGAGGGGGGTTATCGCGATTCATCGATACCAAGTTTCCTTTTTGGGGGGAAATTTCGCGATTTCAAGGGTGGCGGGGGCATGTCGGGGTTACGGTGGCTTTTCTTGAAGAAGAACGGTTCGCCGGTCATCTCTTTCCAGATTTTTTTCTGTTCTTCGGTTAAGATATTTTCCAGCCGCATGGAGGTATGAAATTCCTTCCAGGATTTTCCTTCGGAAGGAATCTCGCGTGGCCCATCGGGGTTACCGGTGCGGAAATTGTCGGTTTTTTTCCCATGGCTCATTGGGGGCGGCCCGGCCATGGTACGGTCGGCGTAGCGTCGGTTGACTTCCTGATACGTGAACATCCGCGTCAGGTTTTCGACCTGTTCAGAAGTCAGTTTCAGTTTCTTTACGGCGTCGTCGTTCAGGATACATTCGGGCTGGACTTGGAAGCGGATTTGTTCCAGCCTTGCGGCCTGCTGGGGGGTCAGTAACGCATCCAGGAAGGTATCCCCCTCCTTCAGGGCGGCGGACAGGTGCTCCAGCCGATCTTCCTGATTGGAGATTTTCCGAAAAACTTCCTCTCCCCGTTTGCCCATCTGTTCCATGAACTGGCGAACGTCGCGGCGTTGAGTTTCCGAAAGCTGAAGCTCGTCCTGTATCGGGCGTTCCCCAAGCAAGAACAGCGACGGCATTCCTTCCATCTGGGCGATTACCTGAAGGAACCGTTTGAGGTAATTCCGTCCCGATTCGAGTTGCTGCTGGGTTTCCTCGTCCAGCGAATCCATCGAGAGAAAATCCTGGTACAGCACAAGTGCGGTGTCGAGCAGTTTCTGGCGAGCTTTTTTCACGGCGGGGGAACCGTCGTTCAAATCATTTTCCGCGATGTTGATCAGTGCGTCGGCTGCCTGGCGTGCTTTTTCAAAGCGGTTTTGGGCTTCGGTCAGGGCGGCGGTGGTTTTTTTCTGCTCGGCGGAAATCATCTGCCGATTTACCAACAGCACGACGTAAGACGCCGCGATTAAAAGCAGCACCGACAGAATCACCGACGGGTGTCGACGGAGGAATTTCCGGCAAATATCCAGCATCCCCGGACGTTTCGCCCGAATCGGCATATCGTCGAGAAAACGTTCCAAATCTCCGGCCAACGCCCCGGCCGTTTCGTAACGATCCGTCACGTTTTTTTCCAGCGTCTTGAGCAGGATTGTTTCCAGATCGCGTGGGATGTGCGGGTCGTAAACGTGCGGCTGCGGCGGTTCCTCCTGCACAATCCGACGAAGAAGCTGCACCTGATTCTTTTCGTCGAACAGCGGGTGGAGCGTCAGAAATTCGTAAAACGTCGCGCCGAGTGAGTAAATATCGGCACGGTGATCCACCAGATGAACCTTGCCGGTCGCCTGCTCCGGACTCATGTACCGGGGGGTACCAAAAACCTCCCCCGTCTGTGTCAGTTGCGTGCTGGAACAGATGTGGGCCAGCCCGAAATCCGTAATCCAAAGCCTTCCTCCCGTATCGACCAGCAGATTCCCCGGCTTGATATCGCGATGAATCACGCCGCACTGGTGGGCGTAGTCCAGCGCTTCCGCCGCCTGCTTCATCATACGTGCGACGCTGCGGTAATAGCTTCGCCGGTCGTTGGTGTACTGCCGGCTAATCTGCGTGGAAGCGAACGCGACAGGCTCCGTTGTGGAACCACCGGCAGGTTCCGTCGTCGGTTCGTCGAGACGGACGGACTGCGACGTCTGTGAAACCGGGTCGGAGATGTGGTTATCGTGCTGAAGCTGGCGGATGAGCGTCCCCAGATGCTGGCCGTTGATCAGCCGCATGGCATAATAATGAATCCCCCGCTCGCAGCCCACGGCGTAAATCGGAACAATCGACGGGTGCTCCAGTTGGGCCGCCGCCGTCGCCTCGTTGTGAAATCGCTGGAGCTGTCGCGGGTCAAACGTGGATGCGAACGGCAACACCTTGACCGCCACCAGCCGCCCCAGCGAACATTGCCTCGCCTCGTACACCACCCCCATCCCGCCACGGCCAATCTCCCGGAGAATCTGAAAATCGCCAATCGGTTCGGAGTTGGCCACGGAAACGTCGCCCACCGGAACGTCCTCTGCCACGGCATGGAATTTTGCCGTCTTGCCGGTAGTTGAAACCGACCCGGTAAATGTAGAATCGACGCATTCCCCCCGCATGATCGCCATGCCTTCCAGACATTGCCAAATCTGCCGGGCCAGCTTGGGATACTTCGCCGTGATTTCCTCCCGCGTCGGCAACTGCGAAGCGGGTTTGTCCATGTACTGTTCCAGTATCTCGAACAATCGGGCGTCGTTATCCGGAACGGTTTTTTCTTCGTTCGCGTCATTCATCGATCATCTCCCGCAGCTTGGCAAGCGCTCGCACCCAGAGCTTCTGAACACTGTCCACCGAACGCTCCATCCGCTCGGCAATCCCGGCAAACGATAATTCCTCGATGTGCCGTAAACGAAGCACTTCGCGATAATGATCGGGAAGCCGCACCATCGCCGCCGTCAATTTCGCTTCCATTTCCTTACGCGAAACTTTGATGCTCGGCGTGCTCCCGGAACTAACCAGTTGATTCCAAAACACCGACGATTGATCCACATGCGCATGCAGGTTCCGCTCCAACCGAACATCCCGCTGCCGGGTGCCGATGTAGTACCGCACCGCCGTGGCCAGACGCGTTGCCAAAATCTGCCGCAACCATGCCAGAAGCGACGCCTCGTTCTCCCCACGAAAACGCGAAAACGCCTGGTACGCCTCCAGGCAGGTGTCCTGCACCAAATCCGCCGCATCCAGCTTCCCACAGATTCGCGGGTCGATCTGGAGCCTTGCCAAAAACATCAGGTAATTCCGGTAATTTTCCAGCAAATCCCCCATCGCACGCGAATCCCCTTCCCGCGCTTTTTGAATCAGTTCTTCGATATTCAGGTCGTTGTCGTTCATAACATCAGTATACCTCAAAACCTGTCAAAACACAAGCACTTTCCCCCCCTGTTTTAAAATTCCCCATGCAAAAACAGGCAGAGAACGAGGAGGCTCTCCCCATTCCCTGCCCGACACACACCCTACAAAAGATGCTCAGTCACGCGGTGGAACATCCTCTTTCGGACCATCCGGTCGCGGGCCACGATGTCCATCCCGGTCGCCGTCTTTGTCAAATTCCGGGCGAGGGCCGCGGTGTCCATCCTTCTTGAAGTCCGGACGCGGGCCACGGTCGCCGTCTTTGTCACACTCCGGTCGCGGGCCGCGGTGTCCATCCTTCTTGAAGTCCGGACGCGGGCCCTTCGGCGGGAAAGGGAGCTGAATCTTTTCTCCACACTTGGGGCAAACGATCTCACGCGGCGGCATGGGAGGACGCTTTCCATCAAAATCCTTCGGCGGCATGGGAGGACGCTTTCCATCAAAATCCTTCGGCGGCATGGGGGGACGCTTTCCATCCGGGCCGTCATACCCTTCCGGACCCTTGGGAGGACGCTTTCCATCAAAATCCTTCGGCGGCATGGGCTTCTTCCCGTCAAAATCTTTCGGCGGAGGCGGTGGTAACTCCCCCTCATTCATGGCCGGAGCACCCTCTCCAGGAGGCGGTGGCGGAGGCCCTGCCCCCTCGTCGGCCCAACTGCAACAGACCAGAAACAGCGCGAAAAATGCCGCGCCTGTCATCACAAATACCTTTTTCATCGATTTACTCCCTGAAAAAACTTATCCTTTGGCATTTTGAGTGACTCACCTTGAATCGCCTCTGAGGATTCAGTTGCTTTTCCTCCCTCAAACCGCCGCTCCTTTCCGTAAAAACATTTCCGCCACACCCCATGGACAAACCGCTGCGTTTGTCTTATACTACCCTGACTTACCAGTGGTTTTTGAATTGATAATTGATAATTAATGGTTAGTGGTTAATGGTTAATG
>JAUNBJ010000039.1:16341-29322 GCA_030535245.1 Planctomycetia bacterium
TCAATTATCAATTATCAATTTCACGTCGTTTTGGGAGAAAATCATGATCCGTGGGTCGTTACCGTTGTTGTTATGTCTTTGTGTGACCGTTGTTTATGGGGAAACGCCTCTTACGTGGGAAATTCCGTCGAGCTACTTCCTCAAAAACACCATCCAGCCCGAAAAGGGACAGACGTTCCGCCAGGGTATTCTCCGAACGCAGAAGGAATTTGACACCTTTTTCGGCCCGGCTGCCGTGATGTTTTCCAACCAGAAGTTTCTGCCGGAAGATTATTTCGAGAAGAATGCCATCCTTTTTTTCGCCGAATGGGGAAACATTCCCTGGGAGTACCAGGTTGTCCGAACCGTTCAGGAAGGAGACATCCTTCGGATTTTCTACAGCAAAACCGGCACGCCGTCGTCTGCGGAATACGCGTCGTTTTTTCTGCGTGGCATATCCCAAAAGAATCTCACTCCGAAAACCCGGCTGGAAACGCAGTGCATTTGCCCAAAGTAAAGGAATCGTAAGCCTAATATTATTAATAAATAAAAGCGAACGTAGTGAGCGTAGTAAAAGTTTTTTGAAGGAGAGTTTGAGAGGAAACAATTTTTCAAAAATGTTTCCTCTCAAAAGGTTGGAAGCGCAATCGTTTTAACTATCAAGCTTCCAACCTCTGGGGAGGAACCCTTTTGAAAAAGAGGTTCCTCCCCAGACCCCACCTCCCAAAACTTTTTACTACGCTCACTGCGTTCGCTTTTATTAATATTTATTTATTTTTTGCGCTGCACTACGCTAAAAACGCCTCGAACACCCGCTCCCCTTCTGGCGAAAGGTTCCCCTCTTTCGCGACATGAGCGACTTCCGAGGAAAGAAACTCCGCCGAAAGCGTGTCCAAAAACGCAGGTTCCGGAGCCAACGACTGGTTCAAATCCCCCGGCTCAAATTTGTCCAGACCGTTGCCATAGGTACGCTTGTTTCGCATGACAACCCGCCTTCCAGCCTGCGACAGGAGGTACAGGAACAACGCATCGACGTACCCTTCCATTCCCTCGTTGGGATAAAACCCATGGTAGCAGGTCAGGTTTCGCGTTTGGGTGTAATTGCGAATCACCCGGTAGCCCAATCTCGAAAACACTCCCAGCAGCAACGGCGCCGGCGGTTTGTTCTCGTTGGCATACCACACCCGACGGTTGCGGGTCAGAAAGCGTTTGTGCACCCCCTGTTTTTCGCCAGTTTGGAGGTATCTTTTCATCGCCGGCGAAAGCGACTCATGGGCATTCAGCAGAAAAACCGGCACGTCCTTTTCCACCAGTTTCTCGAAATCCTCCTCGTAAAAGACGCACTTGCGAATCTGCATACTTTTGGTCACGCAGGGCCAAACCTCGTCGGGACGTAGCCCCAGCCGTTGAACGTCGCTGGCCCGGAGGTTGAAAAAACGATTCGCCCCCGTAGCAATTCCCCGACGAAACTGCCCGAAAACACGCATCGGAACCAATCGCGAAAGGGAATCGCTCACGACGCGTTCCTCCTCGAAAAACGGCGTCCATTTCTGGGCGGGAAGCAGCCGTTCCCGTGGCACCACCGTTGCCGGAACGATTTCCTTCAACGGCAACTCCAGCTTCTCCAGACGACGCACCACGTAAAATTGGGTTGGCTGCCCGGTCACGGTTTTCTCATAGAGCAATATCCCCACGGTCGTCGTCACTTCGGGGAACACGTCCGATTCGCAGTCCAGCTTGAGCAGTGCGTGGATCGTTCCCTGTTTCAGCAGGTATTCCTTAATCTTCGTGCCGTAGCCGGAGTTGAGAAAATCGAGCGGCAAAATGTACGCCAGCCGTCCCCCCGGAGCCAACTCGAAAATCGACTTTACCAAAAACGCCAGCGCAATGTTCGTGTACCCCGAAAACCGAACGCCCAGATGTTCCTGAAAACTGCGGAGCACCTCCTCACGATGGGTGAATTTCTGAAACCGCATGTAGGGGGGATTGCAGACAATCCGGGAATGCACCTCGTTCCAGACCTGAAAATAATCGGCATGACGAAGGAAAACGGTGTTCTGAAAAAAATTCCGCCCCATTTCCAGAATGCGGGAATCGATTTCGATTCCGGAAACGGACGGAGCCGGCGACCTTTTCTGAGCCGCAAATGCAAACATTCCCAAACCGAAGGCCGGGTCGAACAGTTCCGCACTCGGTTCCTCGCTGTTTTTTTCGAGCACCCATCGCGTCATAAAGTCAGCCACGTATTCAGGAGTGAAAAACTGGCCGAAATTCTGCCGATACGTACGTTCCGTATTTTCGATGTATTTTTGTTGGAATTTCTTCACGGTTCTTTTGAAATGGCAACAGGTTACAGTAGACGTCCAGGAAGATTTCATTATACCGAAAATTTCCAAATATGCAAGAGCACCATTGTACATTTATAAAATAATCCTAACTTTAAACCTGGCGTCAAGTTGTTTCGTATTGGACTCCACGTGACTGAAAGATGGGGCCATGGGGCTTCCACACGAATTTCCGGACAGAGGTTCCCTGAATTTTAGGGTTCGAGGGCCTTGTAATTTTCGGGGAAATCTCTTAAAATTATCCATTATGGGAAAAAGAAAACCAAAAACTCACAGGGATGAGACACCGCGTGCGGCGACTGCAAAAGATTTGCCGATTCAGAATACCCTGACTCGTAAAAAGACCGAACGCTTTCTTCGTCCTTTCGCGCGGCGTGGAGAGGAGAAGTTCAAAAAACTCCCCGCTTCCGGTTGGGCGAGGGCATTGCGGCGGTATGCGCTGGGGCGAAAGCTGGCGGACTGGCTGGCGCAAAGGTCGCTCCAGAAGGCGGACGCACTGCGTGCCCAAAAGGACCACGCCAACGCATTGCCGCTTTACGACCAGGCGTTGGAATGGAACCCGAATCTGGCCGAGGCGTGGTTCGGACGTGGCGAGGCGTACAACGAACTGGATCGCTACGCCGAATCGATTGAGGATCTGTGCGTTGCGGCCCGGCTGACTCCCGACAATCCGGAAATTTACCGGGCGCGGGGGGATTCGATTTCGTGGCTGGAAAATTTTCCCGCCGCCCTGACCGATTACCTGCGTGCCATGAATTGCACCGCAGGCCCGTCTCAGGCGTTTTTCAACGGCGGCATGATGTATTTTTATTTACACGAGCCGGATCGTGCGGAGCGGTGCTATGCCGAGGGGGTTCGGATGAATCCGAAAGACAACCCCTGCCGGATTCAGTGGGGGCAGTGCTGCCTGCACCAGCATCGTTTTGAGGACGCCCGAAACATTTTTCTGGAAGCACGTCGGCAAATGCAACGGGAAGCGCGGGGGCAGGACTTCCGCACCCTGCTCGACCGTTCGCCAGATTTTCGTCGGTGGTTCCAGACGGTGCAGTTGGGGTTGACCATGACGTTCGCAGCGATGGGGCAGATACGGGAAGCGTTCCGGGAATGCCGCCTGCTGCTGAAGGTTCATCCCGACAATCTCGAAGGATTGATGCTACGGGGGAACCTGTATCTGAAATCGTACCATCCGGAAAAAGCGATGGCCGACTTTTCGCGGGCGGTCGAGCTGGCTCCGGAAAATGCCAAGGCGCTCATGTTCCTGGGATTTTCGCTGCGGTGTCTGGAACGGTGGGACGAAGCGATTGCCGTGCTGGAAAAAGCGCTGGCGTTGCGAAAGGATTACGAAGATGCGATCTCGCACCTCGGTTTTTGTTTTCAGGCAAAAGAGGCGCACGAGATTGCGGTACGATGTTTCAATCGGATTCTGGAAAAGAACCCGGAAAATGCCGACGCATGGCATGGGCGGGGCGTTTCGCGGTTTGTGCTGAAACAGGTGCGTGAGTCGCTTTCCGATTTGGCGCATGCGCTGCGGATTGATCCCAACCAGTTTCGATATTGGCGAGATATGGCGATCGAGTTGTTTTCCATCGGAAATTATCGAGATGCCCTTTTCGCAAGCGATCAGGCGTTGACGCTGAATCCGGAAGATATTGAAATCCGGTTGCTGAAAACGGCAATGCTGCGGAACGTGGGAAATTACGACGACGGACTGGTCGAAGCCCGCAACGTGTTGCGTCAGGAGCCGAACCATCAGGACGGGCTGGTGCTGCTGGCGCAGCTTTTTCGTGCCAAAGATATGTACCCGGAGGCTTTGGAGCAGTTCACGCGATGCCTGGAGTTGTATCCGGATCATTTACCGGCACGGTTTGGGCGGTCGCTGGTGTTGGCGGCGATGGGGAAGATTGAGGAAGCGGAGGCCGACTGCAATCAGGTCCTTGCGGTGGACACCGAGCACCTAAAGCCGTTCCTGCACCGAGCGCTTTTGCGGATACACCTGAAGCGTCCTCTGGAGGCATTGGAGGATTGCCAGAAAGCGCGGGAGCTGGAACCCGATTCCCCCGACCCGGAGATTCTGGCTGGCGATGTGGAGATGTCTCGCAATCACCCCGAAGCGGCGATCCTCTGTTACAACGAGGCGTTGAAAAAGGATGGGGAGAATGCCAGTGCGTTTTTGCACCGCGCGTTGGTCAAGATGTCGCTGGGATTGGAGGTTCCGGCGCTGGACGACCTGACCGCCGCCATTGCCGCCGACCCGACCAACGACGAGATTTACTTTTATCGTGCGTCGCTGCTTTTGGCGATGGGGCGTCTTGACGACGCTTTGGCCGACTGCGAACAGGTGCTCGAGAGGTCTCCGGAAAACCTTGCCGCCCGCTACGAACGGGGGGTGATCCTGATGAATCGTCGCAGTTTCGACGAAGCGTTGGCCGATTTCGATTACGTGGTGAAACAAGACCCCGATTCGTTGGAGCCGCATTTATCCAGGGCGTTTGCGCTCAAGGGGCTGTTTCGGCTGGAGGAATCGCTGGAAGAACTGGAAAAGTCGCTGGAGCTTCATCCGGACTTTATTCCGGCCATGTGCGAAAAGGCGGAAACGCTCTCCCGGCTCGACCGTAAAGAGGAAGCCATCGCGGAGTACAACCGTATCATCCAGATTGCCCCGAACGACGCCAAGGTGCTGAATTTGCGAGGAACGCTGCTGGCCAACGACGCCAATTTCGGCGACGCGCTGGAGGACTACAACCGGGCCATCGACGCCAATCCGGACTTTGCCCCGGCATACAACAACCGTGGGTACATCCTGTACACGTTGGGGCAGTACGAGAACGCCATGCTGAACATCAACACGGCAATCGCCATTTCGCCGGAAATGAGTCGGCCCTACCTGAATCGCGCGGTGCTCCATTTGGAAATGAACAACTGGGACGCCGCGAATGAGGACATTGGTCAGGCCATTCGTCGGGCACGTGAAACCGGCGACGAGGACACGGTCGTCGATGCCATTACGCTGCGGCAGACGCTGAACGACTCCCGCGAGTCCTACGAGAGGCAGGAAAGGGACCCGTTCAACAACGACGATTCCGAGGAGGAGTGGGAGGACGACGCGTTTTTCGACGACGACGATTTGACTTGGGACGACGAGGACGAGGATGAGGACGACGAGGATAACTTCGACATTGACGAGCTGGAAAAAATCATCCACGACAATCCGGATCGAATCACCATCGAAAGTTTGCTTTCCGATCTGATTTCCGAAGATTTTGACGACGATCCGGACTGGACGGTTCTCGATCTTCCGGAGGACGACAAAGAGGACGACAAAAGCGACGAATCCCCCGATGAATCCGATTTTTCCGACGATTTTTCCGACGACACTTCCGGCGACCCTCCGCCCCAGAACGATCCGGAGTAACCGGTTTTCCCAAAGGAGTTTTCCATGATGTGGTTTTTCAGACAAACGATTCTCGCGGGGCTGATGGGGTGGATGGCAGCCTCCGTGCTTTTTGCTGAAGGGATGCTGGAGCGAAACGGCGTGCGGGTGCGTGTCGCGGACGGGGGCGGTGCGTTGACGATTACCGACACACGAACGGGAACCGTCTGGGAGCAGGACGGCACGGGAACGGAGATCGCCGCGACGGACTTCCAAAACGTGAACGACGGGCTGACGTATCTGTTGAACATTCCCGGAATGCCTCCGGTACAGGCGACGTTGACGATTCCCGCCGCCCGGCAGGTGGAACTGACGCTTTCCGGGGGCGACATGCCCGGTTCGGTAGTGTACCCTGGGGGTTGGAAAGGGAGGGAGGGGGACGATCTCGTTTTGCCGATAGGTTCGGGAACATGTTGGCCCATGACGCTCCCCCCGGATGCCGACGTCTCCTATCTGACGCTGAAAAAAAGCCTGTTCTGGTCGCGTAATCTGTCGATGGGGATGTGGGCGGTGCTGCGGGGCGACGGCTGGATGGTCGTGGGGATTCGGGAGGCGTCCGACGCGACGTTGGAAGTGCCTGCCGTTGAGGGGAAACTGCGTCCGATATTTCGCTGGGAACCGGAGCGGGGAAAATGGGGATACCCCCGGACAGTCCGTTTCCTGTTCGGCGACACGGGGGGCCTGACGGCGGCGTGCCACGCGTATCGGGAATTTCGTCTCCCGGACGGTTTCACCCGAACGCTTCGCGAAAAAGCGAAAAACCTGCCGCACCTGGAAAAACTGGCTGGTGCGGCGAACGTCTGGCTCTGGCACGACGACTACGCCACGTTGATGTACGGCTCGACGACGGAACCTATCGACGTCGACAATCGGGCGAATATCCGCCGGATCGCTTCGGAGATGAAGGCTGCCGGGATGGATCGCGTTTTGTGGGGAATTTTCTTTCAGAACGACGCTCCGGTCGTGCCGTTTTTGTCGAAGGAACTGGGGTTTTTGACCACGAAATACGACAATTATCAGGACGTCCTGCCGAAGGAACTTCAGGAAGTCATTCCTCCGCACCGCGTGGCATGTTGTGATTTTATGAACCGCCGAAACGTGAACTGGCCGGACGATATGATTCGGGATGCGGCGGGCAATTTCGTGAAGTGCTGGGCACTTTATGGCACGGATGGGAAAAAGCACCACCAACATGCCATGTGCCAGCGCCAGGCGGAACCGTACATTCGCCGCGAATCGGCTTCCGACCGGGAAAAATATGGCTACACCGCACGACTTATCGACTGCATGGGAACGCACCTTTCGCAATGTTTCGCGGAAAAGCACCCCATGACACGGCGGCAGTGTCGGCAATATTCGTTGAATAATTTCCAGGCGTTGCTTGATTTGGGGCTGCTTTCGGGAACCGAGGAGGGGGTGGAATGTTTCCTGCCCGCTTTGGCGTACGCGGAGGGGCGGATGAGCGTTTTCCCGTACCGGATCGAGCCGTCGATGTGCTGGCGCTACAAGTCCGACTTTTACGCCGACGCGAACGGCGAGAAAAAAGCATACCTTGAAAAATACATGCTGTCGCCGATTTATCGCGTTCCGCTCTGGGCGTTGGTCTATCACGAATGCAGCGTCGATTACTGGTATTGGGGCGATGCGTGCAACACGGTTCCCGAAGCGATGGATCGTCGCGATCTGTTCCACGTGCTGTACGGGGTGCCGCCGATGTACTCGTTCAAAACGCGGGACTGGCCGGTGTTGAAGGAACGGATTTTGCGGTCGTACGCCCGTTCCTCCGGCGTGACGCGGAAGGTCTGTCTGGAACCGATGGTTTCGTTCGCATACCTCACCCCCGACCGACTCGTTCAGCGAACCACGTTCGGCGACGGAACGTCGGTCTGGGTCAATTTTTCCGAAAACGTTTACCAGACTGCCGATGGAATCTCCCTGCCTCCGAACGATTTTTTCGTCCGGTCGCCGGAATCGAATGAAGGAACAAACGAATGAATTTTTTTACCCCTGTAAGAATGGAGAGATCATGAAGAAAAGTACCTGCCTTCTGTTTTTGTTTTTGACGGTCGCGGCGTTTGCCGAGGTGCCGTGGAATCTGTCGCTGTCGGGAACGGACGGCGGTTATTGGAAAAAGCGGGTGGCGTTGGAAGTCACATGGAGTGACAACGCCCCCCTGCCGACGTGCGTCCAGGTTCCGGGCGAAAAACTTACGGGGGCGGAGATTTCTTCGTTCCGAATCTGTGGGGAAAACGGGCGGGAGTACCTGTTCGAGGTGCTGGACAAAAACGGCGAGCCGAAGCATGAGGGGCTTTTCACGGCAGACGACACGCTCCTTTTGCCGGCAGACGGGGGAGGAACGTATTTCCTTTATTTTGACAACGCGAAGGCGTATTCGATTCCGGACTGGTGGCAGGTGAAGCAGTTTGTCAATGGCGGTTTCGAGACGGGGCACCCAACGGGGCCCAATAATTGGGTGCTGGATCCTTCCGACGACACGCACCAAATCGTCTGGTCGGATGCATCGCGAACGGGCAAAAAAGGAATCCAGACCTCCGTGGCGGCAGGGGCGGAACCGACGTGGATCGGCGCCCGGCAGAGCAGCATTCCAGTGGATGCGGGCAAAAAATACCGCTTCACGGCTTGGGTGAAGGGGGAAAACATTCAGGGATACGCCGGCTGGTTTGCGCATGTCGGCGCCCCGCACAAAACGATGATGCTCACCCCGATGGCGTCGATTCAGGAGAAAACGTTTGACTGGCAGCAAATCACGATGGAGTTCACCGTTCCCGAAGGAGCGAGCGTCGCCATGTTTGGCACGGTGCTTCGCGGGACGGGGGTCGCCTGGTACGACGACGCGTCGCTGCAGTGCCTGACGCCGGAGGTGCAGACGGCGGTTTCCTGCCGGACGGGCGACGTGGAGACGATCCCGGTCACGGAATATTTCGCGAAAACCGACGTTTTGAAATCGTTGGATTCGCCACGATACACCTGGATTCGGGTGTTCAATTTCGACAACGCGTCGCGAACCCCGATAGTGAACGTGCAGCTGACGACGCTGGCGACCCGCTGGCGTGTGGAGATGGACGCAGACGCCCTGGAGATTCACGCTCTGGACGGAACGGTCTTGCCGTATCAGATATGGAATGGGAACCTGTTTTTCCAACCCACGCTCCCGGCGAAAAGCTGTTCGTACCTGCTTTTGGTGGAAAAGCCGACGGCGGTTTCGCGGCGTGCGACGGCCGTGCAAAAACAGTTGACCGACGGGGCGTTTCCCGGAACCTCCATGCAGGGGACGGGGGACACCACGAAAACGGCGGCAACCACGCGACCGACCCCACTTCCGGCATTCCTGCAGGAAAATAATCGCGTACAGAACGGCGATCTGGAAACTCTCCGCGAAAATGGGCTTCCGACGGGCTGGACGAACAGTGGTTCTTCGCCTGGAGTGGAACTTTGCGTCGTTCCGAGCGATCGGAAAGAGGCGTTTGGCGAACATTCCATTCAGGTGAAACTCGATGACACGGCGAAAGTGGCGTGGCAGGGCTGGCACCAGCGTGTGGCAATCCAGGGGGGACGCAACTACCTTTGCGGGATGTGGCTCAAAACGAAAGCGGACGGGGGTTCGTACTCCATGCACATCCATTTTGCAACCGCAGAAGGGAAACCGACGGCAACCGACGCCATGACGAGCCTCTCCGCCAGCGTAAGCGGCACGCAGGACTGGACGTTGCTTTCGTCACCTGTGGCAGCACCGCAGGACGCCGCATGGATGACGCTGCATTTAACGTGCAATTACGCCCCGGCGACGCTCACCTACGACAACGTGTTCGTTTCCGAATTTGAAACGGGCGAAATTCAGGGGTTGAACGGCGGTAAAACGGGCGTTTTCCAGGTCTCCCCCATCGTGAAAGTGTTCCGCGACACGACCTTTTCACGCAGGGACAAAGCAGATTTTCACCCGATGCCCCTGGCCCAAAACGAACAGGAAGCGGCGCAGTTCGCCATCCGTTTCGACCAGGCGGGAACGTATCGCGTGAAGTTGGAGGAATGCGGGATTCCGACACGGCTGTTCGTCGTCGGCAACGTACCGATCAATTACCTGACCAGCTATTACCATGCGAAAGTCGAACCGTGGCAACGGCGGATTCCGACTAAAAACGGAAAATCCGACGGGTGGGTCGGTTGGTGGCCCGATCCGATCCTGCCGTTTGGCGACGGCACGGAAACGCCGGATGTTTCCAACGTTTTGAGCGATTCAGAACGTGCGTTCCGGTTCGCGCAAAACGGACTCCTTGAAGTCCCCGCCAACGAAACACGCGTTTTGTACCTGATTGCCACGGCGAAAAAGGAAACCGCTCCGGGAACGTATCGGGGACAAATCACACTGGAAAACATTGCCACGGGCCAGACGGTTCCAATCCCCTACGGTTTTGAAGTGCTTGACTTCGCGATTCCAGACGAGCCGGCGGTCGGTGCCATTTACGATATTCGCATGACCCGACGCGACTACTGGAAATCGGTCGAATCCTCCGACGCCATTCGGGAAATGGTGCAATTCATGGGGGATCGCAGGCTTGCTTCGGATCGCCTGCCGGTTCACCCGAAATTTTCCTACGACAAAGCGACCGGCACCGTCGATGTCGATTGGACGGAATTTGACGCCGCCGCGACTTGGTATTTCAACGAGTTAAAAGTGAAATACGCCTATTTGCCGGGGCCGTTTTACTGTTTCGGCTGGGGGATTCCTCCCAAAGTGATGAGTGGCGAAGCACCGTACGAAGGGGAGTATCCGTACCCGGACGCCGATCGCTCGAAACTGCGTCCCGAATACAAAAAAGTGTATCAGGATCAGCTCCGGGCTTTCTGGAACCACATGAAGGAAAAGGGCTGGGAGAAGAAATTCGTGCTGTACATTTCGGACGAACCGTTCGCGTGGAAGCCGGAAATCGAGGCCCAGATGAAGGCGTGCTGCGACATGATTCACGAAGTGGCCCCCGAAATCCCCATTTATTGCAGCTCGTGGCATCATCACGATTTTTGGGACGACTACCTGAACGTCTGGGGGATTGGGCACTACGGACTCGTTTCCGAGGAACAGATTCAGAAATCCAAAGCACGCGGCGACCGAATCTGGTGGACGACCGACGGACAGATGTGTACCGACACCCCGTACTGTGCGGTGGAACGGTTGCTGCCGTACTGGTGCGTCAAATACGGGGCCGACGCGTATGAGTTCTGGGGGGCGTCGTGGTACACCTTCGACCCGTACCGTTACGGATGGCACGCGTTCATCCATCAGTCCGACCAGCCGGGGGTGGAATATTACGTCCGCTACCCGAACGGCGACGGTTTCCTGTTCTATCCCAACCGGCTCATCGGGGCCGATGAAATCATCAGCTCGGTACGTCTGGAACAGGCCCGCGAAGGGGTCGAGGATGCCGCATACCTGCAAATGCTTCAGGCCGAAATCGCTCGTGTGGAGAAAATCGCTCCCGATTCCCCTGTGCTGAAAAACGCGAAAAACACGTTGGCCCGCGCGTTCGATCTGGTGAAAATCCCCAACGCCGGCGGACGTTTTTCGTCGCGTTATCTTCCCCATCCGGAAGAAGTGGATACCGTTAAAGCGCTGCTTGGAAAGTTGATCGTCCAACTGCGTGCCATTCCACAGAAATAAACGAAAAGGAGGTTTTATGAAACGCTACTTCGGGTTGGGATTCCTGCTGCCGCTGTTGTGCCTGACACTTTCCTGCACCCAAAAGGAGGACAAGTACGGCGACGCAGTGGAAATCGATATGGCAGCCGGAATGCCCGCCGGGGAGGTTTTGCCGGTCGAGATGGATCTGTCGAAACCGCGAGCGAAACGGAACGTCATTTTAATGGTGGCCGACGGGGCGGGCTTCGGCACGTTTTACTCGGCCGCCGCGTTCATGACCGGTTCGCCTACCGGACTGCCGTACCAGCAAAAAGACTGGACGTTCGTCTCGTGTGCCACGTTCCATAAAAAAAGTTTTTACAATCCTCAGACGTTCTGGGAAAAATTCCCCGAATATGAAGATGTGCCGCCCGATTCCGCATCCACGGCCACGGCGCTGAATACCGGCGTAAAGACCCGAAACGGACGTATCGGAATCGGCCCCAACGACGAAGTGCTGGTAACGCTTGCCGAGTTGGCCAAAAAATATGGCCTGACGACCGGTGCCGTCACCACCATTCAGGCTGCCAGCGCCACCCCTGCGGCTGTCGTCGGGCACGATGCGGAACGGAACCATGGGCAGCTGCTTCTGTCGCAAATGCTCGAAGAAGGGAACCTCGACATCCTCATCGGCACGGGACATCCCGAATACGACGATAACAACCACCCCTGCACTCCACGTTTCCGCAAACTCAGTCCGTCCAAAGAGTATTGGAAAAAAATAAAATCGGGCCACCTGCCGGAGGGATGGACGTTCGTCGAAGAAAACGACGACTTTCATGCGTTGGTAACGGGGCCGCTCCCGCAAAAACTGTTTGGAATGCTCCAGATCAACGAATGCCAGGCAGCCCGTCCGGAAGGAACCCCACGCTCCAAGGAAATTCCCAGCCTGTCGGAACTCTCCACGATTGCCCTGCGCATGGCTTCGCGGAACGAACGGGGATTTTACCTGATGATCGAAGGGGGAGCGGTGGACGCAGCCAACCACATGAATCACTACGTTCGTTGCATGGAGGAAATGGTGGAATTCAATCAGGCGGTGCAGACCGTCTGCGACTGGGTGGAGAAAAACTCGTCGTGGGACGAAACGCTGGTCGTCGTCACGGCCGACCACGATAATGGAGCTATTTTCGGTCCGGTCATGGGAAGTGACGGAACCCCGGAAACCGACCCGATTTATCAAGGCAAGGGGAAAATGCCCAAGGCGACCTACTACGCCAAAGACCATACCAAAATGTTGGTTCCGGTGTACGCCAGAGGGCCGGGAGCGGCAAACCTGCGAAACAATATCTCAGGAACCGACCCCATTATGGCCCGGATTTGGAAATATGACGGCAAGTATATCGACCAAACCGAAATCTTCCCCGTCATGAAAGCAGCGCTGGGCTTGTAGGAATTGATAATTGATAATTGATAATTTGAAAAAACGTTATTCCACCCGTGCCCCAACGGGGCAATTTCAATAGCCTGGGGCAACGCCCTAGTGTTTCGTCCCTCTTATAAATTGTGGCAATGTCTACGGAGGGGTGGGCGTC
>JAUNBJ010000188.1 GCA_030535245.1 Planctomycetia bacterium
CCCGGCGATGTAGCAATCGGCGGCAGCCGTAGTGTGCCGCCCCGCACCCGGGGCAAAAACTTTTACTATGGCTCACTGCGTTCGCTAAATATTTATTCATCGATAAAACACCAGGGAGGCCAGAAGCGCAAGCGCCTGCCTCCCGGCGATGTAGCAATCGGCGGCAGCCGTAGTGTGCCGCCCCGCACCCGGGGCAAAAACTTTTACTATGGCTCACTGCGTTCGCTAAATATTTATTCATCGATAAAACACCAGGGAGGCCAGAAGCGCAAGCGCCTGCCTCCCGGCGATGTAGCAATCGGCGGCAGCCGTAGTGTGCCGCCCCGCACCCGGGGCAGTTATTGCCGAATGGATAGATGCTCTTTTTGCAAAAACTCCATCCACTTCTGGCGAAATTCCTCAATATCATCAGCATTCAACGTCCGCTCTGGTGTGGAGAACCACAACCGCCACGTGTAACTCCCCTGATTCTTTTCCAGACCCTTCCCTTTATAAAAATAGAGAAATTCCCGCTTCGTTAAAAGCGGATGATGGAATCTGGCGAGCTTCTCGTCCAACGCGGCAAACCCGTCGTCGATGTTCCACAAAATCGAAAAGTCCTGCCAGGAACCGGGATAGACCGGCAAGTGCTGGAAGTGAAGCTCTGGAAACACGGGCGTGTCCAGCTTGTAATACTCCAGCTCAAACCACACGACCTGCCCCCCTTCGGAAACGACCGTCTGAAGCAGTTTGCCGTCCAGCACCCCCAACGCACCCACCTTTTGACCGTCGCGGGTGAACACCTCCACCCAGAAACCGTCCTGCATCCAGGGGGCTGCCGAGCCGGAAATCACCGCATTTTCCGGCGTTCCGGTCTTGAAGGTGAACTCCGTACCGAGCAATTTCCCCAAATCCTCCAACGCTCCTTTGACCGTCAGGTAATGATTTTCCAGCGTGCCGTAACTGTTCGCGGCGTAGCTGACCCCGGCCAAATGCGTCCGTTCCCAGCACTGCCCGATCCAGTTGTCTCCGCGAGCGATCGCTCCTTTGGGAAGCGGTTTTTCCGTCTCGAAAATTTTCGTGCCGGGCATCGGTTGGTTGACTTGCGAATACACCCGGCCAAACTCCATGAACCGGAACGTGTCCCGGAAACCCCGATTCTTACCCACAAGCGCCAACAGGTTCGGAACCAGCGTCGTCCGAAGGAATCGCTGATAAACCGTCACCGGGTTGCGGAATTCGATCGTGTTCTGCGGCGTGAATCCGAGCTGCCCCAGCCAGCGGTCGTCCGTCCACGAGTAGTTGTGTACCTCCGTGAACCGGTGGGCCGACGTCAACAAAAGACGTGCCTTGTGCTCCCGGCGAATCTCCGGACTGATCACCAGAGGTTGGATTTCAATCCGAGGCATACGGGGCGCAATGGAATCGTAACCATAAACCCGAAGCACCTCCTCCGAAATGTCCTCTGGAATGGAAATGTCTTTTTGACTGCGGAAGGGGGGAATCTCCACCAAAAGCCGGTCGTCCGCAGCATAACTGGCCCGAAAACCGAGCCGACCGAGGATGTCGACGACCTTTTCCCGCGGCAAATCAATGCCCGCCATGCGATCCAACGCCCCCGCTTCCAGCACCAACGGACGGTATTCGTTCTTCTCGTCCCCATCCAACGCGTAGGAGCTGGTAACGCGAAACGGCGTTCCGGATTCTTCCAGCAATTTCAGGATACGCCCCCCTGCAATTCGGGTGTTCACCGGCGGTTGGCTCTTTTCAAACCGCTGCGACGCGTCGCTTCGCAAATCCAGACGCACCGCCGTACGCCGAATCCGCGCCGCATGAAAATTCGCACATTCCAGCACGATCCGTTTCGTGTTTTCGGTGATTTCGCTGTCCAGCCCCCCCATGACGCCCGCCAGAGCAATCGGGGTGACGGTCTGCCCATCGTCGCTGCAAATCAGCAGATCGTCGTCCAGCAGTGCCCGTTCCTGACCATCCAGCGTGGTGAAAACCGCCCCGTCTGCCGGAAAGGTGTTTTTTCGCGCCCGCACCTGCGACGTCCGCGCGATTCGAAGGTCGGCTACTTTGTCGCCGTCAAATGCGTGCGTCGGCTGCCCCAGTTCAAACATCACGTAGTTCGTCACATCCACCATCAAATCCATCGTCCGCTGCCCCAACGCGTGCAAACGACGCTGCATCTTCACCGGCGACGGCGGGATCGCCCCCATCTCCAGCGAAATCGCCCCGTAGCACGGGCAACTCTCCAAATCGTCGATATGAATCGGAATTGCCGGCAACGCGTCGTACTGAGATAAATCCACCCTCGGAAGCGGTTTTAATTCCCGCTCGAAAATCGCGGCAAATTCCCGTGCGAACCCGTAATGCCCCCACAAATCGGGCCGGTGCGTCAGACTTTTGTTATCAATCTCAATAATCACATCCTGTTCAGGAATCAATTCCTCCAGCGGCGTTCCGTTTTTCTCGGAATCTGGAATCCGGAACAGCCCCTCGTGCCACCGCGAAAGCCCGATTTCCTTCGCCGAACAGAGAATCCCCTGCGACACCCTCCCCGCAAGCGTGCCTTCCGTGATTTTCACTCCGTCGGCAATCGTACTGCCCGCCGGGGCAAACGGTGCCTTGACCCCCACCCCGCAGTTGGACGCCCCGCAGACGGTCTGGAACGTTCCCCGGTCGCCGCAGTCCACCGTGGCGAAAGTCAGCATTTTGGTCGTACCATCCTCTTTCGTCACCGTAACCGGCTCGGCCGCGACCACCTCGCCGACAAACAACCCCCTCACCGCACGGTGAATCCGCTCAAACCCCTCCACTTCCGCCGTGGCCATCGTGAGCCGGTCGGCGATTTTTTCCGGGGTCAGTCCGGAAAGGTCTACAAAGTCCGAAATCCAGTCGAGTGAAATATACATGGCAATTCCCGCGATACAAATAATCCTATTGACAACCATTCCAATTCTCGTTATTTTAGCACAACGCGCAAATAATGCAAGCATAGACGCCAAAATCCTCCAGGGTTCCCTGGGGAGCTGTAAACGAAGAACGTAGCCGCAGTTCCGGTAAATGCAGAAACACTTCTGCCAGAACGACGCTTCTCTTTTATCCCAGGTCTCCCCCCACGGCAGAACCCCTTTCACGCATCCTTTCGTGCCCCTTTCCCAGGACGACAAACTTCCACGCTACTTTGGGAAGCTGTCCTTCATCGCTATAATTGCTATAACCCGAATAATGCGTGTCTTTTTGGAAAGATTTTAGAAAGATTGGAAAAAAAGTCGCGTCACACCCATGAAAAGAATTGTAGAATAGACACTAGAGCAGTATCCGGAGAGACACTTTGAAAGGGATTTTCGATGTCCAAGAATATACTTATCATTGCGGTAGTGGCGGCGCTGTATTTCCTTTTTACAACGTGTCAGTTCGACGTGTTCACGTGGAAAGATTCCAATAACCTCGAACGTATCGTCATTACCCCGAAAAACCCCCAGCAACAGTCCGGTGTTCCGGTCGTGCCGGGAGGACTGGAAAGCGACGCCCGTCTGGAACATACCAAAGGGCCGGTCGGGTTGGGAACGTATGGCGTCCGCAGCGCAATCAAAATGATTCCCAGCGAAAAGAAACCCCAGGGTGGCGAAACGGCAGACCGGGTTCGCTATCCGCGTACGCATACCGTCAGCAAGGAAACCTCCCTCCAGGCCCCGGAAATGGCCGTGGAGTCCGGCACCCGTCCCGCCAAACCGCAGGTGGGTTCCGCCGCACCCGATCCGATCCGTTCCGCCTACCGCAAACCGAAGCCGGTCGAGGATTATTCCGGAATCCCCTCCCCACGTATTTTTGAATCGAGTGACGAGATTCTTCTCGGCTCCTTCAATATCGACCCGTGGGATCGCGACGACATGCTGGAACCCAAGCTGCTCGACGACCTGCTGGTGGTGCTGGCCCAGTTCGACGTCGTGGCGGTGCAGGGAATTTACACCAACCAGATCGCGTTTTTGGAAGATTTGTGTGACAAACTGAGCCGGAAAGCCGGACGAAGATTCCAGTTCTCCGCCGCCGTCGCCTACCTTCAGCCAACACCGAACGATCCGGTGCCGATATTTTTGTACGACACTACCACCATGGAAGTCGATCCGCGGAGCATCTGCTACATCGGACGATCGAGCGGGACGGGGAACCAACGCCCATCGATCGCGTTCCCGCCGCTGATTACCAAATTCCGAACTCGAAAAACGTCGCAAGAACGTGCGTTCACGTTCATTGCCGTAAACCTGAACCTTTCGCCAACCTACGAGGCCTTCGAGCTGGAATATCTGCCCGACATCATCCAAACCGCCCGCAAAGTTTGTGCCGTGGATGGTAAAAACGAAGACGATATCGTCTTTTTCGGACACGTCGGGATCGATCCGGACAAAATCCATATCAAAAGCATGTCCGATAACAACCCCCTGACATGGGCCGTCACCGACCTGCCAACCAACACGTGGGGAAAATACCGCCTCATTTCAGAGAATATTTTCTTCCTCTCCAACGCGACGACCGAATATACCGGAGCGGGCGGCGTCTGGAACCTGCGTCGGCAGTATCGCCGAAACAAAGGTATCCCATTCGACCAACACCCCGTCTGGGCAAAATTCTCCATCTACGAGGGGGGACACTGAGTAATTAATAATTAATAATTGATAATTGATAATTGGCGGCGGTTTTAAGGGGGATGCGGATTTTGGTGGTGTGTGCCCCTTAAAATCGTCGCTCTTATCAATAATTTATTTTCTACACAGCTTTTTTATACAGCTCTAGTGCTGTGTCCAAAAAATAAATAACATTAGTCTAAAAGTTTTCGGAGGGGTGG
>JAUNBJ010000040.1 GCA_030535245.1 Planctomycetia bacterium
GCGAACGTAGTGAGCGTAGTAAAAAGTTTTGGGAGGTGGGGTCTGGGGAGGAACCTCTTTTTCAAAAGGGTTCCTCCCCAGAGGTTGGAAGCGGCCCGGGTGCGGGCGGCACATTACGGCTTCCGCCGGTTGCTATATCACCGGGAGGCAGGCGCTTACGCTTCTGGCCTCCCTTATTCTACCGCGAATCCAGCCTTTTACGATCGCTCTTATTAATATTCGCCCCTTCTCCCCTTCACAAAAGCAGCGGCCCGTCCAGGTCCACCGACGGCTTCGCCCCGAAATGCTCGACCTTATGTTGATAATGGTTGCCAAGCGTGTAAAATCGTAAACTGTCCGTCTCCTTGTCAATAATCTTTTCAAGAATGTTCTGCACCTGCCGAAGCTGGGCGGCATCCAGAATACATTCAAAAACCGAATTCTGCACCCGTTGGCCATAGTTGACACACTGCTTCGCCACCTGACGCAGCCGTTTGCGACCCTCCGGAGTCTGGGTATTGACATCGTACGTAATCAACACAAGCATGATTTCATGGCCCTCCACGGATTCCTTTAGGGAAACACCTTTGTTTAATTGATAATTGATAATTGGCAGTTGGGTGGTTGGTGGTTGGCGCCTTCTAAAAACCGCTTCCGCGAACCGTCCGCTACTTCCACAAAAATGGCGGATATGCGTCCAAATCTCCCCGCAAAAAACGGGCCAGCAACATCGCCTGAACGTACGGCACCATGCCCCACTCCACCTTCTCATTGAGAAAGGGATGGACAATCGTCTCCTGCTTCCGCGTCTGCCATGCCGATAAAAACGCCTTACGCCCCTCATCCGTCATCAAAATCGAACCGTTCTCCTTTTCGTAAAAATCGGAACCGGATACCATCCGCCGGTTGATCAGCGATAACACAAACCGATCCGCAAACACCGAACGAAACTCCTCCATCAAATCCAAAGCCAACGAAATCCGCCCCGGACGATCCTGATGCAAAAACCCTACGTACGGATCCAACCCCACCATTTCGAGAGCCGAAGCACACGTCCCCGCCAGCAGCGTGTACGCAAACGACAACATCGCGTTCACGTTGTCCAGCGGAGGACGCCTGTTTCGGCCCCGAAATGGAAACGCCTCTTTTTGTTGTAATATCAAATTGTCAAAGACCGAAAAGTACACGCTCGCCGCCTCGCCCTCGATTCCCAAAATTTCAGGAACATCGCGAGCCGACCGAACCCCATCCAGCGCATTTCGCAAAAACCGCGACTTCGCCCGAAGCCAGTCCACGTCCACTCTTTGGGAATAATCCCGGATGGTTCGCTCCAACACCCAACGCGCGTTAAAAATTTTGCCGAATACAAAATTTCCCGCAATTTGCGTGCTGCGAACCGGATCGTCTGCGGTACGGTACTGTACCCGGCGCAGGGTCACGTTTCCACGTACTTCCCCGACGACACGCGCCAAAAACTTTCCATTTCTCGACAGGAAACTCAACGCAACATTCCGCTTCGCACAAGCTCCCATCAGCGCCGGACTGGCCCCGGTGTAACCGAACGTCACGATCGCCTCCAGGTTATGCAACGGTACCCGCCCGATTTCCTCTCCCTCCGCTGAAACCACCACATTTTCGCCGTCCAGCGAAAGATACCTGTCCGCCGTGACAACAAAAAGCGTGTTCAGCAGTTTTTTCATGAAATTCCTCCTGCAACTTTCAATAATTGTTCCCGAAGTTTTTGTGGTGAAGCATTTAAATCCACCGTTAAAAATCGAATTGGATGTTGGTCTATGACGACCGTTTCATCCCATTCCCGATCGATCGCAGGATGGAGCATAACTCCTTCTGCGTACCGAAAAGATTCCCGATGTTCCTGCGAACGCAAATAGGCGTATATCTGGTAGATATAGCCACTTTTCAAAGTTTCCGTGTCGAACCGTCCTTTCTTCAGGATGGAGGTAAACTTGGTGTCCACAATGATTTTTACGCCTGTTCGTCGGTTCTCCAATAGAATATCGGTCTGCATTTTGGGGAGTATTTTCGGCCTTTCCCCAGTGATATTCCAATCAATCCATTCGCCCGCTCTCACCCGCCACTCACTCCGTGGAAGTGTCACCGCATAAAAACCCGCAACGGCATCTTCAAACAATTTACGAAACCAGTCCCTTTCTAAAACCTCAAAAAGCGACTCGCTTCCCAACTGCGACAAAGGAAGAGTCCTGTCAAATACCAATTTCGCAACGATTCGCAAAGCCGTTTCATCCCTATCCAGGAATCGCCGCGGCTCTTGTAAGAGATCCGCATCCAATGGCTTCCGTAATCCAACGCCAAGTCCCACCAAAAACCGCCGCAGGGAAAGCAGTCGATGCCGCAGTTCCGCCGTTCGCGTATCGTTCCCCAGCATGGAAATCAACTTGCCCAGCGCCGCATTGACAAAACGATTGAACGGTGTGTCGATCGTTAAACTTTCATAGCGACACGCGACCTTCCCCGACGCAAGCAGTTGACGACGTTCCGTCTGCAAAAACAGGATATGTCCTCGAACTCTCGGCAAATTTTTCTCTTCCCTCCGATACCCCGTCGAAAGATTCCGACGTAATCTCTTTTCCACCAAAAAAGCCAATAACTCTCCCAATAAAACCAGCAAATTCTCCGGGGATGCTTCCACATCTACTTTCCCCGAATGAAGATACCGCTTTTCCAAACGGGAAGCGTAAAGCAACAAAAGCCAAACGTTGCGTATGGGAATGGAATATCTCTCGTTTGCTTTGCGTTCCATCGGCTCTACTCCAACAACAATTGTTCCGCATTTTGGGCTTTTTCCATTTCGTCAAACCAATATTCCTGAAGTAGTGGAACGATTTTCGAGGAAACCACGTCCCGAAACCACTCCCTTAAATCCGCCGGACATACCCCCTCTGGCGGCGTCACATAACTATGCCCCACGCAAAGGTGTTCTCCCAAATTTTTGGTAATTTGATCATTTAGCAACGAAAGTTTCCTCTGGATGCACTCACAGACAGATTTCTCAAATCCGCGGTCGATCATCCACTTTTTCCATAACTCCAACTCCGGTTTCAGCGTGGCATATACGAAACGACGGCGTAACGCAAAATCCACCAACGCCAACGAACGATCGGCAACATTCATCGTTCCAATAAGATACAGGTTCGGCGGAACGTAAATACGCTCCTCCCCCTCTCCTCCCAGAGAGTACGTGAGTTCCATCGCCTCGTCGGGCGACCGTTTGTCCGCTTCGATCAGTGTGAGCAGTTCTCCAAAAATCTGCGCCGGATTCCCTCGATTGATCTCCTCAATCACCAACACGTACCGCGAAGAGGAGTCCGCTTTGGCTTGATTCACCAGCTTCAAAAAGGGGCCGTCTATTAAACTCAAATGCCCCCTGCCATCCGGTCGCCAACCCCGCACAAAATCCTCGTAGGTCATGTTCGGATGAAACTGCACCGACTTCACCTTTTCTTCCGACTTGCTCCCCACCAGCGCGTATGCCAACCGCTTTGCCAACCACGTTTTCCCCGTCCCCGGCGGCCCCTGAAGAATCAAGTTCTTTCCCAATTCCAAACGTCGAAAAATCTCGCCCAAGGATTTTTCTGTCTGAAAACAGCCCTCACGTAAAATCTCCTGAAGCGAGTAGGAAACAACTCCCTGATTGGCAGCCGATCCGAGAAATCTCGATATGTCCTGCGGCTTGCCGTGAAACGCGAATTGAATTAGCGCCTCCCCCTTCCATCGGTTGGAATCGTCCATCTCCTCTGGCTTCACCCTCCAGATTGTTTTTCGAGATGTAGAAAAGAACCATTCTTTAGGGCTGGAGAATACTTCATCCCAGTGAACCTTTACACGAGAACCGTCCATCGGATTTTCCGTAATGGTTCCGATGGCACGAATGCCCATGACCGAAACTTTTTTCCCGTAATTTTCAAACGGAATATCGTTTTTGAAGCGAACATACGTTGTTTTAAGAGCTATCCGATCTCCTTTACGCATCGATTTCACATAATTAGAACATAATTTATATTCTCTGAAATCCTCCTTGGGAAGAAAATCATATTCCCAGATTCCTTCTCGAATCAGGCGGTCGGACTGATCCTTTTTCCCCATGTATGTTCCGACAAACCAATAAACACCCCTATCGTTGTTCATTTGGGGAGCCTTCTCGTCGTCTACCCACGCATCGTAGGAAAGCTCCGGGAAGGAACGTGCCGGTATCGTTCCATCCGCCATTTTTAGACGTACTTCACGCATCCATTCCAGCCATTCCTCTATTGAAAAATGACTACGGATTTTTATGTCATACTTTTTTAAGTAATTCCGCGAACGACTGTCCAGTGTCAAATAGGAATTACTGCGTATCCAGTACAATCCCATCGTGTTTCGCGGAGTAATATACCCTAACCCATTCCCGGCATGAATCAACCAATCTCGACTCTGTTCGTCTGGATTATCCGCATAACGAATGCCCGCCTCAAAAAGTTCCCAAAGGGAATCCACTTTTTTCCGCAGTAAATCCAAAGAATCTTTCTCTTTTGTCCCTGCTTTCGCAGAAACTCCATAAAATCGAAAATTCACATTGTCCGCGACCGGAATCCCTTCAAAAGATGTCGGAACCTCCTCATCTAACTCCAAAAATTCCGCCCACTTGCGAAGTACCGTCACTCGATTCTCGATTTTAATACCACAATGGAACGTTGCAAAAACGGTAAAAGGACAGATATTTCCATGCAAAACCGGCTTCAAATTTAGCCCGCATGACTGAATAATTTCCTCCGCCTTTTCAGCCAAAACAGATTGCTTTTCCCGAAAAGACAGCACTTTATCTGCCATTTTGCTATAAAAGGAAATCCAATTGCAATGAAATTGTGATTCCATAATCAATGTTTACTCCTGTTCTCTCAACTGTTCCTCGATATATTTCTCCACGCTGACGTTCCCGCAAAGTTTCGACAGGCAAAGGTCTTTCAGGGAACAGGCATTGCACGCCTTGGTACGCCGGGCTTTGGGCGTATGACGACGCTGGTAATACTGGTGCATTTCCTGAAACAGACTTCGCACTTTGTCCCGCAATGCTTGCGTGAACACCACCTCCGTCCGGTGCCGCGTCTCGCCGTAAAACAAATACCCATGCGGAATCTCGCAGCAAAACATCTCCTCCAGACAAACAGACTGGGCCGTAAGCTGCAAAATATCCACATCATCCGCCTTCGGCTTCCCTTTTTTATACTCCACGGGAACCACACGCCACAACCCCTCCCGGCCATGAATGGGGATACCATCGGGAGAGCGGTGAAACTCCACCACATCGCACTCCCCGGAAACCCCCATTTCCCTCGACCGAATCGGCATACCGCGTGAAATTACCACCTCCCCTCGCTTCTCCACCGCGAACTTATCGTGTGCCCTTTCGTGCAAAATCCTCCCCTCCACCGTGCGAAGATTTTCCTCCCACAGCTGCTCGATATGGATCAGCGCCCACTGCCTCCGGCAAAATGCAAAATGCTGGATGCCGGAGAGCAACAGGTATTCGGATTCAGGATACTCGGTCATCATTCTAAAAAATGTTGGGATTTTGCAAAACGCGTATGGTTTCCTCGGTCATGTACCCCAGAAAATCTGGATCGTAAACACAACCTTCACGTAATTTATAAATTTCCTCATGCCCTCGAACCTGCGGAAATCCAGATTTCTCTATTTTGCTGGTCCACATCTGAACCGAATTTCGCTGCAATTCACGGGAAGAAACCCTCTCCCCTGCCTCCAGTTTCTCAAGTATCCCAGGATTCACAACAACCAGCTGGGTATCTGAGTTGATCACGCTACATTTTTCGGCGACTTCGGGATAATTTTTTGCCTTTTCTGCTTTCAAAATTGCAGAAGAATCATCCTTTATTCGAGCAATTTCCCGCCTCATCGCTTCCTGAACCAGTTCCCTTTCCGTCATTTTGTCGAACAACCCTTCTTCAAAGAGTTGGGACACAATCTCTGCGGAATGCTTAAATGCCGGGTGAAGCACGATTCCCTCTCCTTCCAGGAGTCTGAACGTAAAAACTTCCGCCGCAGTAAACATCCCGCAATTCCGATTGACGCGACCGGAAAGTTGAATCAAGCTGGTAATGCTACAACATTCACGATACCCCATGTCAAAAGAAAAATCAACCCCCGCCTCCACGCAACTGGTGGCGACAAGTACCCAATCTTTCGTAAATTGAGGACTTTCAGGGTTTAACATTTCTCGAACTTCCTTCAATATTTTCGCACGGTCTGTAGGAGAAAGGGCGGTGGAAAGATGTCGAACCACGATGCCCATTTTCCGCAATTTCCTCGCAATAGCGGCCGCAGAGGAAACCGTGTTGACCACCACCAGACGCGATCCCTTACCCTCGGCAATTTGCCTGACGATCCCCTTCAAGTCCATCGCCATCTTGATGTATTGGAACCGAACCCGCCGTTTCTCACGATCTTCCAGCTTTTTTATAAGCACCTCCGGCAACAGTTCAGGAAGACAAACCACCTTTTTCCCAAACATTTCTTCCTGCTCCCAAATTTTGGCAAGCGATCCGGAACCCAGTACAAAATGGCACCCCCAATCCTTCGATAAACGGTTCATCCACGCAAATTCCTGCGGCCACAAGTGCAACGGCATGGCGGCATGTGCTTCGTCCACAAAAATCGCCGAGCCGGGTACTTCGTGGAGTTTCCGAAGGACGGCAGGTCTGTTGCTGGTCAGGGTTTCAAAAAATTGAACCGCCGTCGTGACGATAATGGGCGTATTCCACAACACCGCCAACTGCCGACTTTCAAGCTGGGCAAAGTCCGCCAGATGGTGATGTTCCGCCACCACCGATTCTGGATTTTCGCCCGGTAAAACAAGCGTCCTGCGGTACACATCCACCGATTGCTGAATGATGCTGGTGTATGGCAAGACAACGAACAGACGACGCAAATGATAACGAATTGCCACTTGTAAAAGCCGAGCCATCACCGCCGTCGTTTTGCCCGTTCCCACCGGACTGGTGCAGGTCAGCATTCTTTCATTCGGAAAACACGCGTTCCGGCATGTCTCATACACTTCCGTCCGAAGTCGGCTGTTTTCAGAGTCCTCCTTCAAACTTTCGACGTACCGATCCAATGCCGCGAGACGTTCTTCCCAACGCGGTTCGACTGTCGGGATTTCCGTTTCCTCTCTGGAATGAAGTGCCGCACTGTGGTAATCCCCGTCCACCAGGCAGGAAAGTGCCAGCCGCAGAGGAAGTCCGTGACACATTTTCTCGGGAACGTCAGAAGATGTTTCTCCCAGAATCTTCCGATGAATGGCGATATATTTGTCCAGATGTTTGTCGACGTGCGATTTCTTTTCTTCGTCCTTTCTACGATGAATGCGGAAGGCATATTCTCCGGCGACTTCTTCTTCCGCGAAATTCGTTAACCCAACATGGTGCGAATAGGCCAAGACCATGGGCAAGGTTCTTTTACTATTTTTACGCAGCAAGTACGCAGCCCCCGCATCGTCGTGCTGGATGGGAAGGGGGACCCGACATGGTTCTTTGGACAACACCACTTGATTTTTCCGATCCAGTTTCCCAAGGTCATGATATTCCGCACCACTGCAAACGCTTTGCCGAAAACCGTTTCGGTCATCCTCCGACCAGGAACAGAACCGCAGCATTCCTTCTACATTTTTGCTGCTAAAGGTCATCACATCCGTAACATGTTTACGATAGGTCTGCGAAGGGATTCCCTTTTGGGAATTTCCTGTTCGGGCGTAGTATTCCATGTAAAACCCTCTCTCAAAAAACAGAGAAGCCGCCCCATGGACGACTTCTCCACCGGTTGCTGTTATTTCACCAAATCCTTAAACACCGCAATCTTCGCTCGCAAATCTTCAGGAAGCGAAGCGGGAACATCGTAATCCTCCCAGCACGTAGAGGGTTTATCTCCCGTTTTCGAGACCGGTTTCATCGCGTCCAGAAGCGCAAAATCCGAACAGGAGCCAAGCGGGCTGGAATGTTCCATGAACCACGCGTGACGAATCCGAACGTCGCTGCGAACGTACGAAGATGTCTGCGAATACGCATACGGAATCAGCCGACACATCAAGTCCACATCCTCTTGGGTGCAGGACGTTTGAATCGCCGCGGTGGGATTGACGAAAAACGGCATACCGTACACCCCGTGCCGAACCACGCGGTATCCCAGCGGTGCCATCCCCTTGTCTTTGCCTTCCTGAACCCCCGCTTTATTGGTGTTGGTCAAACGCTCGATCTCCACCGGAGCAACGGAAACCCCCAAACCAAACTGGACAACGCCGGTTTTAATAGAGCTTCCCCCCTCTTTCTTTTTTTCCAAAAACGTCGTTCCAAAAAGTCGAGCATCCCAGAACGTGGCAAGAAACGCCTCTGACGACATTTTCTTGATTTTTTCACGTTCACGCCCTGACGATTCAAGGATACCGAACTTTTCCGCCTTCAACCCTTCTCCCACTTCCGCCCACACGGGGCCTTCCTTGAGTGCCACCAAATCCCGCAGTTTACGCTTGAACGAAACGGGAGAAATCTCCCCATATCCATCCGCACGAACCCTGGGATCGCTCTCCCGATCCGGATCACCATTCGGATTGGAGTTCACCACCTCAATCACCAAAAGACCACACGCCCGATTCAAAAACTTTTTTTCAGTCATGATTTTACTCCTATCATTGTAGTTTGTAGAAAATTCCGTTACAAGGTTGTTTCCTGTTCTTCTTCGACATCAGGCGAATCGTCGCCCACTTCCTCACCAGAAGATTTCTTCTCCGATATTGCAAGATACCCCAAAAGCAGACACGACTTTTCGACCGCCGACATCCGATTCTCTGACATCTCCAAACCATGGATTTTCTCCGCCGTACGACCGATTTCTCCCAGACACCAACCGGCCAGCTTTCGCTGTTTGATTTCGTCGGGAGTTTCATCCCCTTTCCGCTTTTCGTTGGCATATTTGTTAGCCCACGCCTGATAAATTTTCATGCGATCCATGAGCCTGCCAATCCCCTCCGCAGGATTGTCGCAAACCACCGAAAGGAACGCGTTTCCAAGCAGTTGCGGGGGAATATCCCCACCACGTACTGCCTTGCAGTAAAACACGTGCAAACTGTCCATCAGCGACAGCAGCCGGCCAAGCTGATAGGCCATCTCGTTCATGTAAACCTCCTTTTTATATCCTAATTTATGAAGTAAAATACCAATTGTAGCCAAAGTTGTGACTGCGTTTTTCTTGGCCGGAATGCTTAACTTTTCCCATGCCTTCGCGTGAATGCACCACCCCAAATTTTGCAAAACGGGTTCCATGCACCGAAGCAACTTTTCAAGCATTTCGTTCATCGAAAATCGCGTTCGATTCCCACGATCCAGAAAGACTTCCAACACATCCGGGTAGGAAATGCCGTGTACGTCGAATGCTGCGGACAAATCGCTTTTCCACTGAACCTGATACAGTTTCAAAACCGCCATCAAAAACGGAGCAACAACCGAATGAAGGGACGCTTTCGCTCCTTTTTTGTTCGGGTACGACAACGGTAGCATCTCTGGAATATTCTTCGCTCCCTCATTCCAAAGTTGTGTCGCCCTTTCCAGTTCCTCAATCGTAAAGGATTCGGAATACAAAACCTGTCGCCGTCCGCGATCAATTTCTCGAAGAATAATACACCGCAACGTTGGGTTGAAATGATCAGGAATTTGCCCTTTTAATGCCTTACAGACGCTGATGACGGTCGCCACGAAAAGAGACTCCTTCCCTCCATTTGCGGAAGTATCCTCTTCCCTGTCGTCGTCATCACCCCCCATGGTATCCGCAGCTTTTACATCGCTACCGGGGGCATCCACCCTGTAAATCATCAACAGATCGTTCTTCCCTTTTTGTTCCCGATCGATTGACCGCCAGGTTTTCCCCCTCCTTTGCTCATCCGTGATCCACAAAAGAGCATTCGCAATTTCCAGCTCCGTTTTCTTCCCGATGGAACAGACTTCCGCTGCAATTCGTCCATAACGGTTGTGGCAGGGAACATCCTTATTCATGGCCAGAAGTCTCGTCTCTTGGCTAAGCACTGGAAGATTCACTTGGACAAACGTGTCGGTGACAATCGCCCCCCTTTTTCCCGTGAGAGCACAAATCGCCCCTCCCTCCTCACTTTCGTTTTCTTTGGGTTCATTTTGAAGCAAAACCTCGTTCATCCGGTTGCGAACTTCGGGCGTTTGCAAGGATACCGCAAAATCCAACACCAAAGGAACGACCTTGGAAACATATTTCCCTTCTTTTTCACTCCATTTCCCAATCAACAAATTCTTCACGGTTTCCATCGCAATTCGTCCCTCACCCGCTTTTTCAGCCAGTTCAAGAACCAACAGGCGAATTTCCTGCTGCGCTTTCTCCGTGGTGAACTCCCCCAGCGCTTCCCGATTGCGGAACGCCAATTCTAACGGCTCTCCTGGTTCCAGCAAGGGAAGAATCCCTTTCCTCTTGCCATCCCCCGCAACACGCATGGCATCTCCCTGCCAACATCGCCAGAAATTATTTTTCAACAAATCGTTGTCGCCCGTGATTTCTCGATTCTCAGCGAACGATTTCAAAATTTCACACTGACGAACCTTGTCGTTTTTCGCCGCTTTAAGCTCCGCAACCATTTCCTCATTCACCTGAAGCAACGGCCCCGACAGCTTCCCAAAAGGGAATCTCAGTTTGTTATCCGGCGAATATTCCCACAACGATTGACTTTTCGCGTCGAATTCATCAACCCTCAACGTTCCCTTTTCAGGAATCGTCACAAACAATCCCCTCCCCATAACATCCTTTATGTGTGGATGCGTTTCGGAGAGCGATATCCCCGCCCTTTTCAACGCCTGTGTCATTTGAAAACATTCATTCAGCATACCGCAACACCCCCTTTTCAATACGCACATTCCTCATAAAAATCGGAGCATACTCCCCATCTTCCGGCTGGTCAAAAACCGAGAATAACATCGAGGGAATCTCCAGATTCACCGATTCCTCCACCTTCGTTCCCTCCCGCAACGGGCCAAAATAATCCGGTAAAAATTCGCTCCACCCCAAACAGGGCGTGGAAAACAACATCCCTTTTTTCAGCCGTCGGTTGAATTTATCCTGCAAATAGTGCAGGTGGTTGAACGGTTCAGGAAGGGGGGCCAATTCACGAACCTCCCCAAACACCTGATAGCAGACATTGACCAACACAATCGTAGCAAGCTGGTAGGGGTTCCCTTTCCTTATTGATTCCCCCTTCCGCAAAGGCCCATTGTAGTTGGTTGTGTAATGCTGATACACCAGCGGACGACAGATATTCACCTTAACTGGATGAATATACGCCGTTTTCAATCGGGCGACACACTCAAACATCGCCTTGCACCCAGACCACGTTGGTGCCGGATAGGACACGAACGAACTGCCCGTATCTGGACGCGTAAACATCGCCATGGGACCGGAGATTTCAAAGGAAACTCCGTACTTTTTGTTGACTCGCATTTCCGATTCCTTCTTTCTTATAAGTAAAGTTATCTTTAAATTCTCCTGGTATACCCTACTTACCTCAAAATGTAGGGAACAGGCCATCTCTTGTTTGAAAATTTTAATCAATTGACCGAGAATCTTTTGAAATTTCTCCCAAAACTTTCCCGTATCGTGCGTCCAGCATACCAACCGAATCAATTCCACCAACCTGTCCGACCAGCAGCGTGCCAGCGCAACCTGAAAAACGCCTTCTTCATGTGACTTAATCTCTTGACGTCGTTTATGGCTTGCCTTATCGAACCTGGTATAAAATCTTTTTTCTTTTTCATGTATTTATATGTTATTTTTTATTTTTTATTTTTATTATTTATCTACTGTTTTGCACATAACAACTGCTCAATACAATTCAATATACACCGAATGCGTGAAAATGTCAAGTGGGTATCTTCATACCCCGTTAAATGTTGTGGCCACTCGATAAAAAACCCACCGAATGGGTTCCCTGCTGAATTGGAAGGTCACCTTGATATCCGTGACTTGGTACCTTCATCCCTTGTAAAAATTCCCTTTTTGTGTATGATGTAGAATGTCGTGCCTCCTGCGTGGTGCGTGGATTTGGAAATTTATTTCCATTTATCTTCCCACGGATATTCCCATGTTGGATTGTACGTGGGTTGAAACATGTATTTATAGGATTGTTTTTTCATTCTTTAGGAAATTTTCGGAAAACAGGAGGGAGCGGCTTTCGAGTTCGTTCCCTCCCTGTTTTTCTGCTTCTTTACATCAATTCCATCACTTCCACACCTTCGGGCAGGGATTCTTTGTTCAGGGTACAGGTGTAGTCGGAAAAACTCCGGGCTGGAAGGTTGGTATCCCGCACGTTACGCTTAATCTTGAACCGATCAAACAACGTTCGTGACGGTGCATTGCCCAAGGCGCTTTCATGTTTGAACACAATCAGTTTGCAGGTGGACATTAAACCACGAGCCGCGCTGTGATCCTGCTCGAACATGTTTTTCAATGCGTCCCACAAAAGGGCCAAATCTTCCTCGCCGAATCCCGTCTGTGCCGCCAGGAATGGCGAAATAAAACCATGTGCCACATACACTCCGTAGGAAATCGTGTTTTTACGGCCCATGGTGCGGTTGTCGCCGCTCTGTTTTTCCGCTTCCGTATCTGTCGCAACGGCACACCGCGTGATGGAATGCTCCAGGCAAACGACAGGTTCCACCGAACGGGCAAACGTCATCTGTACGGGACCACGAACTTGTCCCGCGTTCGCACCCGTTGACATGACGGCACCAAAAGCGCGAACATCGTAATACGTTTGACACATCTGTTTCCGTGCACTTTCAATCTCGGAACCCTGCCCCTTGTTCTCCGTATTCCGCTTTTTACCATCTTTTTCGTCTTGTGGTGCCTTCGTCAAATTAATGCCAAGGGCATCGTAGGTTTCTTTAATCAGGTTGTTCAGAATAGCCTTTTCCTTAACGAAAATATCGAAGGAAGGTTGGCCCACCTTAGCCAGCATGACGTAGTTGCGAACTTTGCGTTTCAGACAGACATCCGTCACCAGCCCTTCGGAGGTTTCGGGGTCCAGACGCGGCAGGTTTCCAGCGTCCGGGTCGCCGTTGGGGTTTCCGTCCTGAACGTCGAAAACAAGGATAAAGTCGTAACGATTTTGAATGGGATTACTCATGAATGAACTCCTTTGTGAAATGGGTTAGTTGGTTTCTTTGTCTGATTTTTTGGTGAAGAAGTCTTGCATTTGGTGATAATAGCCAATGGCAAAACGTCCCTGATCCTCCATCGAAAGATGCTTTGGAAAGTCGTTGATTTCTCCGCAAATTTCCTGAAGCAGGATTTCAAAATAAATCCGAAATTTATCATCCAGTTTACCGAGGTGATGCTTGCTCAGCCGAACGAGGTTCGGAAAAACGTTTGCGGGGGTACTGGATGCGGCACCATAAAAACGATCTCGAATGGTTGCGTTGATACGACGGAGATTGGCTTCCAACTGGATTTTCTCCAGCGTCGCGAAAAGCCGCCCCAGACGATAGCCGATGTTTGTGTTTTCCAGATCAATAGCCACTTGTATTTTCCTTTCATTGTTATTTTTTGTATCTCGAAACCGATTGAGGCACGCTTTCAGAATCGACGCCCTGGCGAACGTCACCTGCTGTTCCGCACGACACCGATTCAGTACCGCCAAAAGCAGGGTTCGTGGGTACGGAATTCCTTGCAGGATGGCATGCATGAGGCATCCTTCCAGATTCGGCGGAATGTTTTCCGATTTCCCCTGAACGGCTGTCGAAACCAATATCCGAAAAACCGAAAGAAAACCGCTTTCATACTCTGGGTGAACCATTTCCAAATCCTGAAAATGCTTCGCGATATTCCCTTCCATTTCACCGACGGTGGAGCAAATCCAAAAACGGATCGCCAACCGTGCGGCGTTGGGAGAAAGTCCAAGAACGAAAAATCGTTTTTTGCCCTCGTTGTGGGTTAGTGCCCCGTCATGGGGTGATTCCAGCAATTTACGAACGGCGCGAACGCCACGATCCGGATCGTCTTTCGGCGGCTCCATAAAGAGGGAAGGAAACTGTTTTTCCAACCGATTTTCCTCAGCCCCCCAAAATACCGTGGACGCTTCCCCCACCTGCATTCGGTTTGGGGAATCTTTATCCAAAAGCGTGTTCAGGGCCGTTGTGTAGGCAAACGTCACCGACTTTCCCACCGGGGCGTTTTCCCCTTTCTTTCTACCGTGCGAGCAAAAAGAATCGCAGTTAAAACTGACGATATTCGTTCCGGACGGCTTCCCTCCCCAAACCCCCATAATGGCGGGATGAAGGGTCGCGATCGAGGTTCTCTGGCCGGAAACAAGACAGACGGTTTCAGCATCCTCCGTAACCTTTACGTTGTTCGTGATAGCCGCTTTTACCGCCGAAGCGGAGCAGATCAGACCAACTTCTCCCGCCAGTTTGAACGCCACATTGGCACTGCTTTTCAGGAGCGTCTCCCAAAGAGGAAACGCCTCCAGTGCCGTGGTTTTTTCTTTCAACGGCATCGCCAGAAAGGTTTTCAACGCACGAAAGCCAACATCGTCAATTTCCCCCAACGCATCGATTTTCTCCCGAAACGCTGCATGTTTTTTATCGCCATCCTTTTTAAGGGTGACTCCAATTGCATACTCTGGGTTGTCCCACATCAGGTTTGCGGCAATCCCGGAAGTTTTTTTTGCCCCTTGCGGGACGACGAATTTCTTCGTCCGTTTCGCCTTCCCGGAACCTTCGATGGTACATTGAATATCCACCGGCTTCCCGGCTTCGTCTAAAACAATCACGTAGGGAATTTCCTTGGACTCCCAACCTTCCGCGGCAATTCCCGATTCCGGGTCGCCCGCTTTCCGATCGTAGTACGAACAAAGTGCCTGAAGGATCATCCTCGCACCTCCTCCCGATTGTTGATATCCGGAATCCGTACAACGCCCTCCACCATTTTCGCGTTGAAAAAGAGCGGACGGATCTCCTTCGGATCGGAATAGTCCCAATCGTAAAACATCCAGCCTAAATCGCGGGTTTCCGAAATCGGACGCGGCGACTTCCGTTCCGGATTTTTCACCAGGCACGTGTCTGCCGCAAATTCACGGGTTCCCAAATAGGGATGATGAAAATATTGCCCTTTTTTCGCCCGTCGCTCGAACATGGCCGCATATTTCGCTTCCTTTTCATCTGGACGCCATTCGTCCTGCCGGAAGGCCTCTCTTTCCTCGGCATCTTCCAGCCATTCCGGTACAGGATTGATTACCGTTCCCCGTTTTTCCGGGGGAATAAACTCAAATTCCGCATACAGGCGATAGGCCACGTCTCGTAGAATCAGTCCCGCTCGCTGCTGCCGTTCCTCTTCGATAAAGAACCCGGAAGAACCACGCGCTGCAACCTTTCCTACCTCATTACGACGTACCGAAAACCACCGGATAGGGTTCAGAACCTCCACCCGGGTAATTTTCCAGCGAATCGCCGGCTTCCATAAAATCGCGTCGAAAATAGCCCGTGCCGCCGAAGGGGTGATCACATCGTAACTGACGCGTTCCACCTTCATTTCTGGACGGCTGAAACAGGCATATTCTCCGCTTACCTCCAAACAAAAGCCCCTCATACCATTCGGTTCTCCTTTCCTGAAAAAACAAATTTTAGATTATTATTGTCGGCATTTTGGATTTACCACTAAAAATATCCATCCCCACTTTGTCGTCATACAATTCCTCCACTTTCTGAACCATCAGCCCGGAATCCAACTTTTCCAGAAGGCCGTTGTCGCATAAATTGGCCACCACATTTCGTGGAAGGTTGATCGTATATCGTTGTAATTTCCGCAGAATCTCCCGCGACACCCCATCCGCTTTCAGGGCGTCGATCCATTTCGGACTTTCCCCATAACGCACCACGACCGCTTCCGAACAATCGTCGTCGATCATCCGAAACTTTTCATCCACCTCACGAAACGGTACGTCGGGGGTGTCCGCTGTCAGGGATTTTTGCAGTGCGCTGCCCATGTCGTTCACCATGGCGTAAAAAAGTTCCGAGTATTGGGAGTACGATGCGTACTTTTGCAGGTCAAAATCCTTCTTTGTAAGCAGTTCGCGGCAGGCTCCGGCCCCCTTGGCAATCAGGCCTTGATTCACTGGCTTCGGAACGGCAAACACGAACACGTCGCCATACTCCAATTTCCCTTCGCGATTGCAGCGTCCTGCTGCCTGAAGCAGGGAATCCAACCCCGCCAGGCAACGATAAACGGTCGGAAAATCCAAATCCACCCCCGCCTCCACCAGTTGCGTGCTCACCACACGAACCGGTTGCCCGTCGCTCAAATCCGCCCTGATTTTCGCAATCACCTCCGAACGGTGCTGCCCGCACATCAGAGCAGAAAGAGGAACCACATTCTCAACGCTGCGGGATTCCAGTTCCTGAAAAAGTTCGTAGCAATCCCGACGGGTGTTGACGATGCAAAGGACCTGCTTTTGTCTTGCCAATTCGTCCGCCAAATCGGGCCACGTTCGGGGAGAATCTATCTCCACATGAAATTTCACCCGACGCAAATTTTGATAAAGTGTCTCCGTCTCTGAAACGATGGGGAACGGTTGGTCCATTTTCAGGCTTTCCAGCGCCGGTTGCGTGGCGGAACAAAGGACAAACGTCGTACCAAACGACCAACTCAATGCGTTCATCACCGAAACCAGCGGATGCAGCAGGTTCGGCGGCAACGTCTGTACCTCGTCCAGAATCACCACACTGTCGGCGATATTATGTACTTTGCGACACCGGCTCGGACGGGCAGAAAAAAGCGACTCGAAAAACTGGACACTCGTCGTCAGAATCAAGGGTGCGTCCCAGTTCTCGGCGGCTAAATCCAATTGCTCGGACGTTATCGGGTCGGTATCTTCGCCTTCCTTCTGAAGTTTTTCTTTTCGCAACGTTACATCCAGATTGCTGTGATGCTCCACGATATTTGCCGTTCCAAAAATTTCCCTGAAAACATCCGCCGTCTGCTCGATAATGCTGGTATAGGGAATGACGTAAAGAATCCGTTTTTTTCCATGACGTACCGCATGTTCCAACGCGAACGCCATGCTGGAAAGCGTCTTTCCGCCTCCCGTGGGAACGGCCAACTGATAAATCCCATGCGACCGTTCTGCTCTCCCTTCCCGCCGACACGCCGCAAGCACCGCATCCCGGGACGCTTTCAGCATTTTTTCCTTCTCCGTCGCCCCTTCCTTCAAATTTACAAAACATGGTTGGTTCCGATGTTTGTCGAACCTGGACTTCAATTCCTGAATCGTCGGAAAAACGGGGCGGCTCGCAAAACGGTCGGGAGCCATAAAACGCTCGGTGTCCAGCCAGTCGGCATCGACCAGACACGAAAATAACATCCGTATCCAGAGATGGTAATTATCCCGCGCCAAAAGGAACCCCTTCGGAACCAGCGATTCCACTTTCGGCAGACGCGATTGCAGTTCTTCGGCGTACTTCTCGATTCTTTCAAGATTTTTCTTTCCCGTTTTCAGCCGACTCTGTAAAGATGCCGGGCCACCAAGATAATCCGGAAGCCCGGCATGGTGTCCTAAAATCAGGTAGGCAAGAACTTTCCCTTTTTCTTCTCCAAAAAGTTGCACCGCCAGCGCCGCCCCCGCCTCGGAGTGGTTGATTGCACAACGAAAACGCTTCTCCCGGTTCTGGGAGGCCTTCCACAAGTATTTCTGAAACTCCGTGTCCGCCTTTCCAAAATCGTGTAACCACGCTGCCACTTTCCCAAAAGTGCCCGCACCAAACGCTTCCACAAACTCCGCAACCCCCGCCAGATGAGCTTCCAACGGTTGTCCCGAACCCCCTTCCTGTCCCGAATGCCCCCAAAGCGTATCCAACATCCCTTGCCCTCTGCGAGAAATCTCCGGAAAAACAAAATACCATTACTGTTCTTTAATTGTAGTCTATTCCCCTCGCTTTGTAAAGGTGACAAACGTTCTCTGGACAGATTCTGTCAAACCAAACTTAACTCTTTTGTTTTCAATAACTTATGACAACAGAATGCGACTTCGTAGAAAGATTTTCGTTTCAAATCTCGTTCCCAACTTCTCCGTTCGGAAAATCCACGAATCTTTCGGAATCTGCCAGGGGAGGTATTCAACGCCCCAAAAAGGATTATACTGAAAAGGTTCGTCCCCCTTTCCTCCGTTTTAGGAGTTTTTCCATGAAAAACCATTTCCTGTTTGCCGTTTTTGTTTTAACGACCTGTTTTCTTTTCGGGGGGGAACCGGCCTTGGTACCCACGCTTCGGAACGCTAATTTTCAGGATTTTGATTCCTCTCGCAACGTCCCTTCTGGTTGGAATGGCGACGGATGGTCCCGCTGCGAGCCGATTCCCGGCGGCGTTCGCGTGACGATAACCCAAACGCATGCCAACCATGCTTCCCTGGGGCAGACGCTCAAAATCACAAACGGCCCACAGGTTTTGAAACTCTACGGAACCGTCTCCTCCGCAGTTTTCAGGGCGGGATACCTGCAAGTCAAACTGTTCCGAAACGGAACGGAAATCCGTCGTATCAGCACCGATGCCAATCGAAAAACGGGGCTTCCGGTGCCGATGGCGTTACGTTTTTCGACCGACGACGCCGACACGATTCAGGTGCTCTGCCGCGTTTCGACCGACCGAGGGGTGGGAACAGCGGTCGTTTTTTCGGGACTGAAACTGGAAACGGTTCCCCCCGGAACGCTGGACGCATGGACGTTTGCGTCTGGAAAAGGGACGATCCAGCCCCACAACGCCGAGCATCCCGCCGCCGGGTTCGACGTTCGTCTGAACGCTTCGGAATCGGAACGTTTTGCCATATCGGGGAAGGATTTTCTGATTTCCCAGACGATTTCCCTGCCGGAGGACGATCCCGACACCACGCTGGAATTTGCGGCAACGATGGAGAGCCGGTTTGTGCATTTTGGCCGTCTGAGAGCGACGCTTTGGCGGGGGGGGACGCGTATCGGCGAATTTGAATCCCCGCAAAACCGTTGGTGTCGGGATGTCTGTCGGGTGGTTTTTCCGCGTAACGGGGCCGACCGGGTGGTTCTCGCATTCGTTTTCACGGGGCTTCCCAAGTACCATGGGGAGGAGGTGGCCTGTGCGGCAATCTTTTTCGGCCACAAGCGTCCCCTTTTCTCAGATGCCCGCCCGCCGCAGCCGGAACTGGAAGTGGTGCCTGGGTTCGCGACGGCAAGCGTCTACCGGCACCATTGCGTGGCGGAGAAGGATGGGGAAATGCGGTGTTCGCTGGAATATCGGGAAGCGAACGGGTCGGGGGATTGGCATACGGCGTTGGAGCCGGTTTATTTTCCAGAAAATCGTACCCTTCGCGGGTCGTTGCTTCGGCTGAACGAAGCGACGGAGTACGAACTGCGTCTGACCGTCTCGGATGCGGGAAAAACGGAAACCCGAACGGCCCGATTCCAGACGAAATCCTCGGACGTTCCGATCTGGAAAACGGTGGAGCTTGGCCCGGAAAATCGCCGGTTCCCGTGGGTTCCTGAAACAGGGTCGCGGGAAAAGGGGTATGTTCGTTACGTTTCCCGGCCCGGTTTCGTTTTGGATGCCGGGGAAACGGCGGATTGCGTTGTCGATCTGAGCGATGCGGAATACGTCCTGCTCGACGGCCTTACGATTCGTGGCGGGAAGATCGACGGAATCCGTATCCTGAACGCGCGTCATATTCGTGTACGAAACTGCGACATTGCCGGATTTAGCCGCGTCGGGGAACAACGTGTCGATCGGGATGGAAAGTTCTACCTTCCGGGCGACGACCGGCATGCGTTGAATAACGACTGCGGTATCCGGATCGTGGGGAGCGATTCGATTCTGGTGGAGCGGTGTTTCATTCACGATCCGCGTGGAACGGCCAACAGTTGGTTTTACTCCCACCCCGCCGGGCCAAACGCGGTTCTGGTCGGCGACTCGACGGGCGTTTGCCTTCGCTGGAACGACTTTATCGGCTCCGACGCGCACCGTTGGAACGACACGGTCGAGGGGCTTGGAAACGGCAGCAACCGGGGGAGCGTCCATCGTGATGCCGAAATTTACGGCAATTACTTCGCGTTCGGAAACGACGACGGCATGGAGCTGGATGGCGGGCAGGTCAACTGCCGGTTCTTTTCCAATCGCGTGGAGGGGCACCTGTGCGGCGTGAGTACCGCTCCGTGCAAGCTGGGGCCGTGCTACCTCTACCAGAACCTTTTCTGCAATCCGGGCGACGTTTACGGCCTGGTTGGGGTCGGCTTCAAGAATAATTTCCAGCTCCTCGGAACCGGCACGACGTTTTTCCTCTCCAACACCGTGATTGCACATTCCACCACGTTCAGCAGTCCCGGTGGGAGCAGTCGGGAATATGCTGCCATGGCCGATTTGCGACCATTCAAAGCATTCGCCCGCAACAACCTGTCGCAGGAGGCGTCCGCGATGGATCCAAGTTTTTTCACCCACCTGCGAAGCGATTTCGACGGAAACCTCTATTCGCCGCGATGTGAAAAAGAACTGAAAAAATTGCAAGAACAATCTCCCTCCATCGAAAAACACGCAATTCTTGCGGATGCCGTTTTCCGAAACGCGGCGGGGGGAGATTACCGCCTGGCGGAAGATTCGCCCGGCAAGGGGGCTGGAATGTTCGTCCCCAACGTGACCCCCTGGAAGTCGTTCGACGTCGGTGCGGTGGGAATCGTTCCGGATCGCCCCGTTCCGTTGACGACCGATGTCGCCCATGTCGATTTACGGTCGGACGGCACCGAAACGGAACCGGATGCCAGGGGCGTGACGCTGACCGCCAAATCGGTAGTTGCGTTCCAGATCGTGCAGCCGGATGCCGCGACGTTTTTCAAAGTGACCCCCTCCTCCGGCATTTTGCAGCCCGGAGAACGCGTTTCGCTGGTCGTTCAGGCTTGTCCGGATACGATCACGGACGCACGCCGCAACGTCTCCGCGTTTTCCATCCGAACGCCCGATGGACTTTCCCGCCCCGTTTCCGTCACGGTCGATTCCCGCGACCACACCGCCCTGGTCGAAAAAGTCCGCCGTAACGTCGTATATGGGGCGGTCCGCCCTCTTGAAAACGGGCAGGTCGAACTGGAATTTCAGGTTCCACGCGATGGGAAATATTGGCTTTTCGCAGCGGGAAAAGCCGCCGATTGCCAATGGAACACCCTGCGTCTGGACGGCGGTAAGGAAGAAAAACGAATCCCCCTTTCCGCTCGCGGTATTTCCGAAAACGGATGGCGAAATGTCGCTTCGGAGGTTTTTTCCGGCACCCCCAACCGGCCGTTTTCGCTGCAAGCCGGACGGCACGTTTTTCGTTTAATCCCCCGTTCCGCCTCCCGCCCGCTCCTGCTGACGGACGCCGCACTCTGCGAAAATCCCGACGCGTTTCGGCTCCATTCGCGAAAATAACCCTTCCGCCCCCCGATTTCACCACCGACCAGGATGGATTCGATCCTCAACGCAAAGAACCTTCGGCTATCAAAGAGGTGTCGTTTCGAGAAATTGAGAACGCCGCAGCGCAAGCCCGACGTTCAACGCCCCAACAAAAAAGCCCGCTTGCGATATGGCAAACAGGCCCTTTGAATATCAGTGCGGAAAACAGGACTTGAACCTGCACAGTATTGCTACCATCAGGCCCTCAACCTGACGCGTCTGCCAATTCCGCCATTTCCGCAGGAATTACTTCCATCTTAACAAATTCACACAAAACGTCAAGGGGGACGAACCCCCTTTTTGAACCCAAAAAATCATTTCTTGCAGACAATCACCTGGCTGGGACGTACCACCCGATCCGACAGCAAATACCCCTCCTGCGCCACAATCAACACCGTGCCATTGTCGAACTCCTCCGACGGCATCTGCGAAATGGCCTGATGGAAATTCGGGTCGAACGGCTGATGCAATGCGTCGATCCGCACGCAATGGTTCTTTTCCAACGCCGTTTTCATCTGCTCAAACACCATCCGAACCCCCTCCAGCAACGGATCGTCCGCGTCCTGTTTTTCCGCCGCCTCGATCGCCCGCTGGAGATTGTCCATCACCGGAAGAATGTCCCGAAGAAGCTCCATCCCCGCGTATTTGTGCTCGTCGTCCAACTCCCGTGCCGTGCGGCGTCGGAAATTCTCGTACTCCGCCTGAATCCGCAACGCGCGATCATGCTCCTGCGCAAGGTCCGCTTCCAACTTCTGTAGCTCGAAAAGCAACGGATTCTCCGCTTCCTCCGTCCCTTCCATTTCCTCAAATGCCTCCATCTCCACCGGTTCGTCCGCTGCCTGCGGATCGTCATTTTGCGGATTTGGATTTGGATTTCGATTGGGGTGCGTCATTTTCTTTTCCATCATTTTCTACGATTTCCTTCTTTTCCTCGCCAAGCCCCGAAAGAAACTCGGCGACGCGTTTCAAAAAACCTTTGCGCTGCGGCGAAACGTGAACCTGCTCCAGATCCGCCAGCTTACGCATCAATTTCTCGTAGTCCTCCGTGATCGTCCGCGGCACTTCAAGCTGCGCCACCAAAAGCAGGTCGCCATGCTGGTCGTTGTGCATGTACGGCAACCCCTTCCCCTTGAGCCGGAACATGTCCCCATGCTGCGTCCCTCCAGGGAAATGATATGGCATGTGTCCATCAATGAGCGGCACATCCACGTCCGCCCCAAGCACCGCCTGCGAATACGTCAACGGAACGCGGCATACCAGGTTTTTGCCATCCACCTGAAACACCGGATGCTCCCGAAAACGGACCGTCACGTAACAGTCGCCCGCCGGACCGCCATCCAAACTGCGACTCCCCTCGCCGCTGTAGCGAATCTGCGTTCGCTCGTCCATGCCCGCGGGAATATCGATCTCCTGCTTGACCGTCACCACACGCAACCCCGAACCCCGGCACTCCGGACAGGGATCGCGAATGATTTTCCCCTCGCCCCGACATGCCGGACAGGTGGTCTGCATCCGAATGAACCCCGCAGACTGAACCACCGTTCCCCGTCCGCCGCAATACCCGCACGGCTCCGGCGTCGTCCCCGGACGCGACCCGCTGCCGTGACAGTTGGTACAGACCTCGTGACGCTTGATCTCTATCTCTTTTTTCGCGCCAAGCGCAATGTCCCGTAAATCGACGTTCACGACACACCGCACGTCCTCGCCACGATGAACCTGCCTTTTGCGGGAGCCACCTCGCGGCCCACCCCCTCCAAACAGGTCTCCAAAAATTCCCCCGAACGCCTCGAATATATCGTTCAGGTCGTGGAACTGCGCACCGCCGCCCACACCGTTAAGCCCCTCGTGGCCATAACGATCGTACGTCGCCCGCTTCTCCTCACTGCTTAAAACGTCAAACGCCTCGGCGGCCTCCTTGAATTTGGCTACCGCCTCCTCGTCGCCCGGATTTCGATCGGGGTGATATTTCATCGCCAGCTTGCGGTACGACTGCGAAATTTCTTCCTTCGTCGCCGTTCGGCTGACTCCGAGCACCTCATAGTAGTCTCGTTTATTTTCTGCCATAGCTCTGGATGTTTGCAATCCCTTCCGATTCCCCTGTCAAAGAAACCGATCCGGGAAACAACTCGGAAAGGGTTTCAGAACACGAGGGGCAATCTCGCCCCCCGCATTCCCATTTCCATTAACGGACGCTTCCTTCAATCTCCGCATCGTCTTTGGTAAGATCCGTGACCATGGTTTCCGTCATCAACATCATCCCCGCAATGCTCGCCGCGTTTTCCAAAGCACTTCGCACCACTTTCAACGGATCGATAACGCCCGCTTCAAACATGTCAACGTATTCGCCCGTGTTGGCATTGTAGCCGGTGTTCGTCGGCATCTCGCTCACCATGTCGGCCACCACCGTGCCATCTTCGCCACCGTTGTTCACGATCTGCTCCATCGGCTTGCTCAGGCACCGGAGGATAATGTCCACACCAATCTTCTCGTCGCCACGAGCACTGGTTCGGGCCTTCTCCACCGCTTCCCGACACCGCAACAACGCCACGCCGCCGCCCGGAAGAATGCCTTCCTCCGCCGCCGCTCGCGTCGCATGCAGTGCGTCCTCAATGCGGGCTTTCTTCTGCTTCATTTCGGCTTCCGTGCTGGCTCCGACCTGAATCACCGCGATACCGCCCGACAACTTCGCAAGCCGTTCCTGATACTTCTCCCGATCGTAGTTCGAGTCGGTCTTTTCAATCATGTCACGTAACAGGTCGATACGCTTCTTAACCGCTTCTTTCGTGCCGGCACCTTCGACAATCGTAATGTCGTCTTTCGTGACCGTCACCTTCTTCGCCTGTCCCAGCATGTCCAGCCCGACGTTCTCCAACTTGATCCCCAGGTCCTCGCTCACGACCTGACCACCCGTCAGAATGGCAATGTCCTGAAGCATCGCCTTGCGACGGTCGCCAAAGCCCGGCGCCTTCACCGCACAGACCTTCAGCGTGCCGCGAAGAACGTTCACCACCAACGTCGTCAACGCTTCCCCTTCAATATCCTCGGCGATAATCAACAGCGGTTTGCCCGTCGGAATCACCTTCTCCAACAGCGGAATCAGCTCGCGAAGGTTGTTGATCTTCTTCTCATGCAGAAGGATCATCGCGTTCTCCATGAAGCAGTCCATCGTGTCCGGACGATTCATGAAATACGGCGACAAATACCCCTTGTCGAACTGCATTCCCTCGACCACCGTGTACGTCGTCTCGGCCGTTTTGCCCTCCTCAACCGTAATCACGCCATCGTTGCCCGCCGCTTCCATCGCGTCGGCAAGCAGTGCCCCGATCTCGTGGTCGTTGTTCGCGCTGATGGTTCCAACGCTCGCAATCTCTTCCTTCGTCGTCACCGGCCTGGCAAGATCGGTCAGCTTGTCCACCGCCGCCGAAACCGCCATGTCAATCCCACGACGAATCGCCGCCGGATTGCTCCCCGCCGTAATGTTCCGCAAACCCTCGCGGAAAATGTCCCGCGCCAGAACCGTCGCCGTCGTCGTGCCATCGCCCGCCGTGCTCGACGTCTTTTGCGCCACCTCGTTCACAAGCTTCGCGCCCATGTTCTCGAACTTGTCTTCCAGCTCGACCTCGCCGCTGACCGTCACGCCGTCTTTCGTCACCGTCGGGCCACCATACGATTTGTTGATGATCACGTTCCGACCACGCGGACCCATCGTGACCGCCACACAATCGGCCAGTTTCTCAACGCCGCGAAGCATCCGCTGACGCGCTGTATCCGTAAATAATAATTGTTTTGCCACGGTTGTGTTCCTTATCTTTAGTGGATGATGGATTCGTTATTTGACAATCTTCGCCAAGACGTCGCTCTCACGCAAAATCTTGTACTCCTCATCGCCGACCGTAATGTCGCTGCCGGAATACTTTCCGTAAATCACTTCATCACCAACCGCCACCGACAACGCACCACGCGTTCCGTTGTCCAGCAATTTGCCCGGCCCAACCGCCACGATCGTGCCACGCTGCGGCTTCTCTTTCGCCGTGTCCGGCAACACAATCCCGCCTGCCGTCATCGCTTCCGCTTCCAAAGGTTTCACAACCACCCGATCATCCAAAGGACGAAGATTCGCGTTCATTCCATTATCTCCTGTGTATTGAATATCTTTATCTTGACTGAAAATTCATTCGGTATCAGGCGGCGAGGAACACCCCCGCCCCCCATGTTTCATAAAATTACATCATGCCGGGCATCCCCATGCCGCCCATGCCACCCATGCCGCCCATCCCAGGAGCACCCCCCGCCGGAGCGGCAGGCTTCTCCTCCGGAATGTTCGTTATGACGCAGCTGGTCGTCAGCAACAGCCCCGCCACGCTCGCCGCGTTCGTCAATGCCGTGCAAACCACCTTCGCCGGATCAATCACGCCCGCTTCCACCAGGTCGCAATACTTGTTCTTGTCCGCATCGTAACCGTCGTTCTTCCCCTCCATCCGAAGCACCCGACTGACCACCACGGCCCCGTCGATGCCCGCATTCTTCGCAATCTCGCGAAGCGGAACGGACAACGCACGTTTCAGAACCTGCGCCCCCAACGCCTCGTCTCCCTCCAGTTTCAGCGAATCGACCGCAGCAGCACCACGAATCAACGCCACTCCGCCGCCCGGAACAATCCCCTTCTCAAGCGCCGCCTTCGTCGCATGATACGCATCCTCGTAAAGGAATTTAATCTCCTTCATCTCGCTTTCCGTCGCAGCACCGCAAAGAATCTTCGCCACGCCGCCGGACAACTTCGCCAGACGCTCCTGCAACTTCTCACGATCGTAATCGCTCGTGGTGGTTTCGATCTCGGCACGAATCTGATCCGCCCGTCCCTGAATCGCCTCTTTCGTCCCTGCACCGTCGATGATCGTCGTCGTGTCGTTGGAAACAATCACCTTCTTCGCGCGGCCCAAATCCTTGAGCTGCACCGCTTCCAGCTGAATCCCCAAATCCTTGAAAATCGCCGTGCCGCCCGTCAGCGTTGCAATGTCGCCCAGCATCGCCTTCCGACGTTCGCCGTAGGCCGGCGCCTTGACCGCACAAACATTCAGAATCCCGCGGAGCTTGTTCACCACCAACGTGGCCAACGCTTCCCCTTCCACATCCTCGGCAATGATCAACAACGGCTTGTTTTCCTTGGAAATCGCCTCCAAAAGCGGCACCAGCGACTTCACATTGGAAATCTTTTCCTCGTAGCAAAGCACCAGGCAGTTCTCAAATTCTACCCGCTGGCTATCCTCGTTCGTCACAAAATGCGGCGACAGATAACCCCGGTCGAACTGCATCCCTTCGGTGAACTCCACCGTCGTCTCGGCCGTACGTCCTTCGTCCACCGTGATGACGCCGTTCTTGCCCACCTTCACAAACGCGTCGGCCAGAATCTTGCCCACCTCCGGGTCGTTATTCCCCGCAATCGCAGCCACCTGAGCGATCTCCTTGCGGCTCTTTTCGTCTACCGGAACCGCCATCTCCTCAATCGCCTTGACGACCGCTGCGGAAGCCTTCAAAATCCCACGCTGCAACGAAACGGGATTCACCCCGCCGCTGGTCACAAAACGCAACCCCTCCGAAAAAATCGCTTCGGAAAGCACCGTCGCCGTCGTCGTGCCGTCGCCCGCCACGTCGTTCGTCTTGCTGGCCGCCTCGCGAACCAGAAGCGCTCCCATGTTCTCGTTGGCATCGTCCAGCGAAATCTCCTTCGCCACCGTCACGCCATCTTTCGTCACTTTCGGGGCACCCCAGCCCTTGTCCAGCACCGCATTCCGACCGCGGGGACCCAACGTGCTGCGCACCGCACGGGCCAGCTTCTGAACACCTTGTAAAACAGGCTGTCGCGCCTCATCATCAAAAACCAGTTTCTTCGCCACTGCGGATTCCTCCTGTTGTTGGCACAAAAATATCCGAAAAACTATCGTTCAACCATCACGTATTCCATCGTACCCCTTCGGTCAACTGACAAAAAAGGGTTTGCCAATTCTATAAGCAATTCGCGTGCCAGTGACAAAATGGCAGGGTGAAATGTCCCCCCCCCGGCACACCGAAAACGCTCCCTTTTTCTTTGTGGTCAGGCAAACGACTGGGGAGGGAATCTCCTGGAAAAATTAGAGCTTTTTGGTTTTCTGCGGGGAAGGAGCGGTTTTAGAAGCTGCCCTACTGTTCCGTCCATGTTATAAACAGGATAAAAAGAAACTGAACACTATTAACATAGCGAACGCAGTGAGCGTAGTAAAAAGTTTTGGGAGGTGGGGTCTGGGGAGGAACCTCTTTTTCAAAAGGGTTCCTCCCCAGAGGTTGGAAGCTCGGTAGAATAAGGGAGGCCAGAAGCGTAAGCGCCTGCCTCC
>JAUNBJ010000041.1 GCA_030535245.1 Planctomycetia bacterium
ATTTCCCACCAATTTCGCGTCAAATTTACTAAATATTGATTTATTTTTGAAAAAATGACTTTCACGGAACCCTCCCCGACAAAATCAGAGATTTGTGCAGCGGTTCCTTAGGTATGCATAAAAAAAGAACCTTGTATTGGCCGTACAAGGTTCCGCATGTTAAACGGTTGGTGTTTGTTTAACTTCATTTAACACATGTATTATAATCAAGATAATGAGTTTGTCAATACTCATTCTAAAAAAATTGATGAAGAATCTTCAAAGTTCAGGTTCATTAAAAGTAAAGAACTTCACAAAGAAATTTACTTTGCTGGAATTGATTTCCCACAGCCGGCAGCGTTGGAGGCGGATTCCGATTGCGCCGAGAGGCGTAACGGAACCGCCGCCAATCCTGCCGATTGGGAAGCAAATACAGAGGAAAATAAAGATTCCTGTGCAAATATTTGGAGTTTTACCCCCCACCATATACTAATAGGTGGTATGAATCACTCCAAAGGCTCGAAGGGTGCCCTTGATTCGGATGAAAGAAACAGGCTCCTACCGGGTGGGATTGCCTGGCTTGAAGGTACCCCCTTTTATGGTGGTCTGGATGGTGGAACCACAATCAGCATTTTCGGCCCCCCTGCTCCTCCCGAAATCATCGCCATTCTAACCCAGGCACGGCAGGAACGAGCTTCGACAGGAAAAGACGTCCTAACGTCCATTGCCGGTATAAAATGCCTTGTAGGGCTTCCTTTGTCCGGGAATGTGCATTTTCTGGCTACTGTCAAATTCGGGGGCGTCAGTATTGCGATTCACGGCAACCCCAACGGGAATATTCCGACTGCGCAAATTGTTTATAATTGGGAGGTCTTTGAGGAATACGAAATACATTCCTTCCATGCCTCTGTTATGGCTTTTTTGGAGCGTTTGGGAATTGTTGCAGAACGAACAACCCTTTCCCGTCTCGATATACAAATTACCGCAGGTGTTCCCATTACTTCGTTCTGGTCAGCAATGGAAGAAATGCGGTTTCGTTGTAGGCAGAAAAAACGATGCCTGTATTCCGAATCTTCGCCAGAGAGCTTTGAAATCGGAAAGCATGGTTCCCCTATCATGTTTAGAACGTATGACAAATTTAATGAAGTTTGGGGGAACTCTGAAAAAAAATGCCTTGCTCTTGCGAAACGCTTTGAGGAGGCCGGAGAACAGTATATTTTTACAAATCAGGTGACACGTTTTGAATTTGAAATGCGTCGTAACTTTTTAAAAGTGCTGGGAATTGATACCCTTCAGGACTTGAAAGAAAAAGGCGGTTCCTTGGTAAATTACCTTGGTTCTTGGATTCGTTTTAATACGGAAAGAATTGATGGACACCCCGAACGTGAGGTAGTTATGCCGGAATGGAATTTAATTCGGGAAATGTTCCATATCGTCTTTGGCCAACAGAGACCGTTTAGCAAAATAAAACCTGTAGGCGGTGAGTTGACAGCAGAACAGCAAATTAAAAATAACGCTACAATCACAACATTGATTGCCAAAAACTTGTTGGCGGAGTACCAAAGAACCGGTGAAGATATACAGGAAATTTTTAAGAAAAATTTTTCACTCTGGTTTCATGATGTAGAATTGCTTTCTGTCGGCGAAAGCCGTTTTTTTTGAAATCCAGCAAAACCGAAGAATGTGAAACTGTCAGAAAGACATTGAAACAAATAGAGGAATGCCGTGGTTTAATTTTGTAAGCGTCAATCGCAGTGGGAAATTTCGGTAGGAATCGCGTTTCGATCTTCCTCCAAACGTTCTAACTCTTGCAAATACAATTGGTTATCTTTGTTTAAGCTAGTGTTGCGTCCCTCTTATAAATTATGGCAACGTCTACGGAGGGGTGGGCGTCCTCGCCCACCAAAAAAGGCGTTAGCCTTTTCCTAACCTTTTGTTAGGGCTTACGCCCTAATGGGTGGGCGGGGACGCCCACCCCTCCGAAAACTTTTAGACGAATATTATTTATTTTTTGGACACAACACTAGAGCGTGAAATCGTCAATACCGTCCCATCTTCCTTTTCCAAACGCACTTTTTTCTTCTCGATTTTCACCAATTTTGCTTTTAATTCCTTCCCTTTTGCATCCACCCACGTGTGCCATTGCAGTTCCTCCGCAAACTCCTTCTCCAATTCCTGATAATACTCCGGCACAGCATTCCTCTTGTAAAGTTCATACATCACACGTTCGTAACATATTGGTTTTTCAGGAGTAAAGAGGTTCCATAGTGGAATCCGATTAAAAAGTGTAATCTCACGTATCGATACAATTTCACATAAGGACTTCAGCAAAATGGGATGAATTTTGCCGGTTAGTTCCAGAGAACTCAACTGGGAACGCCTTCTCAAAAAATCGATTGTTTCCAAAACTTCTGAATCAGGATAATTGGGAAAGTCCACGTTGATCCAGAGAATGTGCTGCAAAGAGGCCGCATTTCCTGCGGAAGCCCAAAGCGTTTCCGGCCTTGCCAATCTCTGGGGTGTATCCAAACGAAGATAAAATGTTTTCAACGATGGAATGTTTTTTAGCACTGAAAAATCAGCACTTACGTCACATTCACCGCACAAAATGAGCCGATTCAATCTTTCTGAATGCGTATCCAATGCTCGAAGAATGTCGGTATTGATCGTACCTTTTCAATTTTGGCAGGTAAAAAATATTCCTCAATCCTTCATCCGTAACACCTGTTTCTACAAGCGTTAATCGATTTACTTCGGGCAAAAAAGGGAACGTCTTTTCCAAAAAAGCATTATCTATTTTCTTCGGGTGATACTCATATTCTTCACATGTTTCATCCCAAATAGGTTGAAAAATAAGACTTTGGCATTTATTTTGAGGCCTCTCTAATACAAGCACTCTGGCATCGGCATTTTGACGAATATAATTTAGTGTGGCCTCATGTTCTTCTTTTTGTTTCGCATGGGTTTCCCACGGCCAGGTAATTTTCTCATAGGGTTGAGAATGATCAATCACATCCAACGCCGTGTCGTAATTCGGCAATGCAAATTCGTCTACAAATGGCCGACACGGATTTGTGGAAACCGTATCCTCGGCGTGTGATAAGAGGGTACAACAAAGGATGACTCCCACACATGTATATCGTAACATATCTTTCACCTCTTGTTACCTGGCCTTAAAAATTGATGGGGGGGTTCTCCGCTTTTTCGACCGATTTCAGAATCTCGTTCTGTAGGGATGTTTCTATGCGATTTTTCATCAAGGTTTCCAATTCTTCCAGGCTGGCCGGATTCGATGAATAGAATCGGAGAATCCAGGAATGCACCTGCGGTAAAACCTCGGTTGGATACCGTTTTTTACGCTGCGAAATGGCGATGAGTTCATGGCGTCCCTGGGCATATCTTTCGGACATGGCTTGGTATTTTTCACGTTGTTTTTTATCCGGGACATAGTGTGAGGGATATTTTTCAGGATACTCCGCAGGCGTTTGAAAACTGCCGGCAAGAGGCAATCGAAAAGGGGGATATTCCGTGGAATGGTAGTAGGTATCCCACTGTTTCAGCAGTTCTTGTGCATGTTTTTCTGCCTGAGGGGAAAACGCGTCGCGGTACTTTTGCAACCAGGAAAAATATTTCTCCGTATAATACGCCCGATTTTTTTGGATTTTTTCGGAAAAATAAGGATGAAACGATACATGAGAAAGCAGGAAAAATCGTTTCCCATCGCGGTCTATTTCAGGAATTTTCAGTGTGAAAAGTTTTTCGGCAATCCCGCCAAACGTTTCCGTAAGGAATGGTGGAAAATCGCCTTGCGAATGCGTTGCCAAATCGAAGTATTGGCTCACCAAAGGATATAAAACGTCCCAATAGCATCGGTTCTCTTTTTGCGTTGATTCTTCCAAAGAACGGAGCAGTTCCTGAATGCGTTTTCCCAGAGGATGTTTTTGAGAAGGGGTTTTGGGGTACGTCCTGAGAAGCACTTTCACTTCCTCCACCTGACGCTGGATCGCCGAAACATCGATGGTATCCCCCCCCTCCTGACCGAGCAAAATGCGGGAAGTCGCCACCCAAAGGAACGTTGCCATCCAAAGTAATTTCATGATCGTACTCCTTTTAAGAGTAAAAAACGCCCCGGAAGGCAGAAGGGAACACTCCGTCCTCCGGGGCAAAACTTACGATGTAAAATACAGTAAATAAAATAAGTAATAACAAAAAACGAATAAAACACCCAACGATACTGGAAAACCCCTCCAGACGACCGTTTTTGGAATGTCGCAGAATCCCACAAGGGAGCATGTATTTTACATCAAAAGGGAAAATCGTGCAAGATGGTGAACGCATGTTCCGTGCAAAAAGAGGGGGGCAATCCGGGTTGTGCATCGGCTGCTGCTTGTACCGTCCGAAGCGAGGATTTTAATTGCCATACACCACGAAAATCCATCCGGTCGGCCTAAAGGCCATCGTTAATGCCCTCACGAAGATGGAACCCCCCTGCCCCTCATTTTCAGACCATGCCGTGGCCCATTGTATTTTTCGGTGAATGCGATAAAATTTCCAGATAATGGCACTCGTTAAAACATTTCCAGAATTCTTCATTCAAGGAACCTTTCAATGAATCTTTTACCTGAAGCACATCGGAATGATCCCCACCGTCGATACAACCCGCTGCGAGGGGATTGGGTGCTGGTATCGCCACACCGGGCGAAGCGTCCGTGGCAGGGAGCGGTCGAAAAAACAACCGGCGACGGACGTCCGGAATACGACCCGAAATGCTACCTCTGTCCCGGAAATACCCGCGCGACGGGCGACGTCAACCCCCAATACGAAAACACCTACGTTTTCCGAAACGACTTTTCCGCCCTGCTCCCGGATACGGACGAAACGATTCAAAGCCCATCCCAAACACCCCTGTTCCGAAGCGCATCGGTACGCGGGGAGTGTCGGGTTATCTGTTTTTCGCCCAGACACGATTTAACGTTGCCGCAGATGGAGGTCGCCGACATCCGCCGCGTGGTGGATTTGTGGATCGCTCAGACGAACGAGCTTCTGGCCCAATACCGCTGGGTGCAGCTTTTCGAGAACAAGGGTTCCATCATGGGTTGCTCCAACCCGCACCCACATGGACAGATTTGGGCCTCCACATCGCTCCCCAACGAGCCGGCGGCAGAGGACCGAACACAAAAAGAGTTCTTCACAACGTACGGCAAAACCATGCTCTCCGAATACGTTCAGAAAGAAATCGAAGCGGAGGAACGGGTCGTGGCACTGAATGACGACTGGTGCGTGGTGGTGCCGTTCTGGGCGGTCTGGCCGTTTGAAACGCTCCTTTTGCCCCGTTTCGACGTTCCCCGAATCGTGGCACTTTCCGAACCCCAACGCGACTCGCTGGCGGCGATCCTGAAAGAATTTCTGGGCATCTACGACAGGCTGTTCGACACGTCGTTCCCATACTCGATGGGCTGGCATGGAGCGCCGGGACGGTTGGGGGAAAACACCGACACGGCCCACTGGACGCTTCATGCACATTTTTATCCGCCGCTTCTGCGCAGCGCAACGGTGAAGAAATTCATGGTCGGCTACGAGATGATGTGTGAACCCCAACGGGACATCACCCCCGAACAGGCCGCCGCGAAATTGAAAGCCCTAAAATAACCCCCCTGCTCGACCGGGTAATCCCACCTCCTAAAATTTTTTACTATGGCTACGCAGGTTTCTTTTCGTGACGAAACCGTAGTAGTGAATACATGGTCAAAACGGGATTGCGTTGGGCCTGCCGGAATATCAAATACCTTTTCAGTGTTCCTGTAATGCAACACTGTTCAACATGGAAAAATATACTGGCCTCCATCGTGATGGTCGCTTTTGTTCCCTAAAAGTTTGAGAATCCCCCAATTCCAAGGGGGCTTTCAAATCTGGGTTGCGAATTTTGGCAAAATGCAGGAGAAATACACAAGGTTAGCGTCGGCCATTAGGCCGTTCTCGCCGTCCGAAGCGATGGATTTTCACTGCCATGTACCACGAAAAATCCATCCGAACGGTCTAAGGGCCGACGTTAACGACCGTGCCCACTAAATATGCAGGCACCCAATTCCCAAAAATTTTAATCCCCTCCCTTGACGTGTGGAGAAAATGTGTTATATTCATCACCATCATTGATGCTATTGAGTGTTAAAGACACTTCCACTTTTGGGGAATTAGCTCAGTTGGCAGAGCGACTGGCTGGCAGCCAGTAGGTCAGCGGTTCGAACCCGCTATTCTCCATCAAGCCCGTTTGTGATGATTCGCAAGCGGGCTTTTCTTTTTGCTTTTCTTCGCTAACTCTCGAAGGAAACCCGCTAAAATACGATACTTCTGATTTCTCTTGCAATATCTCGCCACCGTTGACAATGCTACGCGTGGACGCTTTTGTGGACTCCGAATGGACACTTTTGTGGACGCTTTTGTGGACGCTTTCGTGGATACCAACAGAATCCCCTTCCCCCGCTTTTTTACGAAGAAACCCCCCTTCGCTAGCAACCCTATCCACAAACATTGTGGACACGCTTAAACCCACTTGCAAAGGATTTTCAGAAAAACCGCTCTCTAAATTACCTAAATTCTCCAAAGCGTTCAACGCTTCGCCCATTCCTGTAGCAAGACGCCCGCCCGTCATTATCTGGTAATGCTTCAATGAAATATTGTACGTATGGTCGGTTATTTGCTCATACGTCGGAATATCCTTCACCACCGGGAGAAGGTCAGAACAAAAACTTTTCCGAAGGTTGTACCAGCACTTCTTCCAACAGGGAACCCCGGCACGCTTCGCCATTTTTTCCGTCATGGTGCCAAAATTGGTGTATTTATCCATTCCGGGGAATACCATACGTTCCCCGTCTGTCGCCTGCTCCATCCACTGAATGAAAAGACCCTCCACCACTGCCGGGAGCGGAACCACACGGTAAGACCGGCCATGGCGTTTAGTCTTTTCCGCTCGAACCGCAATCCAGCCCGATTCCTTCGCCGTGGATAGGTGAACATCCTCCCATTCCATGCGAAACATTTCGGACGAACCACGCAGGCCACAGAAGCGACCCAAGCACAAAATCAGCTTCCAACGCAACGGGGCAACCTCCACCACCTTCAATAGCTTTTCAGCGGGGACGTACTCCAAACTTGATTCGTTTACCGAATCCCCCGCCGTTAAGAAGCGGAATGGGTTTTTCGTTATCCAGCCTATTTTTTCCCCGTAGTAAAAAAACGTCTTTACGTTTCCAATCCGTTTGTTCACCGTGGCGGTACTGTAAACCGTGGATTCTTTCCCACGTGCATTCAGGGGGGCGGTTCTTAACCATTCCTCAAATTCTATCGCGTCATCCGGGGTTATGGATTCTATCGGCCTGTTGGCTCCGAAGTAATCGACCAGATTTCTTGAAACCTTGTCCCAGACGATTCGGGACTGCTCAATAACGTCCGAGCGTTTACGGTGAACGTCCAGAAGGTCTTTAAGCGTTCGTGGCTTCACGCGTTCCGCGACCAGCCCCGTACCCGCCAAGCGGTCGTACAATTCCGGGGAGCCGGCTTCCAGTTCCGAAACCCAAACTTTCAGTTCCGGGGAGAATGTTCCGGTTTTCTTCGCCGCCAAAAGTTCATCCACTTTACCGCCGAAGCGTTCCGCCACGCGACGGTTCCCGAAGCCACGAAAACGGACTTCCTTTCCCTCAACGCGAAAACGTACCGAGTAGTTCCCGCTCTTTTCTACCGTGATTCCGGCCATGTTTCTTTTCTCCTGTTCAAAGGTTTGCTTTCACTGATTAAAGTATACGACAAAACGCGAAAATGCGCAAGTAGACGCAAGGCGTTTTTTTCGTAATTTTCCAAAATTTTCCGCAATACGCAAAGTTGCATTGGAGGAGCTTTTTAAGAGGCACTCTATATTCTTTTAAATAAATATAGGAAAGCCCTGCCACCCCTGCCACATGCCTAAAAATACGGGGCGAAACCTTGGGGAAGCCCTGTCCATAACACGCACCACGGCCACCAATACGCCGCCCCCCCCAACGGAGCTTTCTTCAAGGAAGCCCAACCAACGAATCAATGCACGGCAACACCCGGATTCCTAAATAAACTTTAACACGGGAACCGCCCACCACCGCCCGAATTTTTTCGACGGTTGGGAAGTATTCTAACAACCGTCTGGAAAAGGTGTTTTCTGCCAAAGGTCGGTAGTTCCGAAAACGGCACCAGTTGTCGTAATGGAAATAAACGTTCCGCGTCGGTTCTTGAAGTTTCGTTACAGAACCAGATTCCAAACATTCATCGAAAAACAGTTCCTCCGGCCTTGTCGATTTTATAAAATCTGCTTTCATCGCCGCTGCCGTGGCGTTTTCGGGGAACACCCGGCCCCCTTCGGACACCAACGACCGATAACCAGACATCGACCAATTCAGGATTCCGGGGAGTTCCTCCCGAATAAGCGTTTCTGCAAGGTTCAACTTTTCGGCCCTTGCCCCCCGGAACACGTTCGGGAAACGAAGCAGCCGCAAGCGGTGGGAAATGGCTCCGGAACGGTCGGAAAATCCGGGAAACTTATTACAGCCAAAAACGGAAAGGGCGGTCAAACGCCGATATTCCGGGGAAACGTGTTTTTGTTCCACCTGAATTTTTTCTCCACAAGTCAACGACTTCAAAACCGATTCCCGCAAGGAAACAGACCCGGCCCCCTCGAAAACGGAATCCATATCTTGCACCAGATTAAGCCGATGAATTGTCAGCGGGAACGTTTGGAAACGTTCTCCAAACGCTCCCAGAGACACGCCGCAAACCGTCCCCGTGTTCAGGGCGGCAAGGACGGCAAGGGCGGTACTTTTCCCCGTTCCTGCTTCTCCATAAGCCACAAAGAAGACATTAAACCGCCGGTCAAACGTCAGCGACAAACCAAACATCTTTTGAAGCCCCTCGCCATCATCGGGGCACACTTCCGAAACGAACCGCTCCCACTGGGGGCACGTCGCCTTGGGGTCGAAAGCACACGGCACGCACCCCAACGCAAACAGTCCCGAATCCGCAAGCCGCGTTTCCCCGGTCAACACGTTCACCATATGGGAACGGGTTGAAATCCATCCCGCCGCGTCGGAAACCTTCAGCCTGTCCCCTTCCGGTTTGAGGAACACGCCCAAAGCGGCATCCCCTTCCACCCAAAGCAGGGAACGTAAATACAGCATGAAATCCGCCACCATATCACGTGACACGACGTTTATTTCACGAAGCAAAAACCGCGTGACATCCGCTTCCGGTTCCTCCAAACGACACGCCACCCAGCCGGTTTTTTCACGAAAAGCAAACCACCCACCCGCACAATACACGAAACGCAATTCCCCTTTAAGGTATTTTGACACCAGAGGGGTTAGGGGGTATTCCTCACTCATTCCGTCACCTCCACGCCTTGCTGAAACGCACTATCCAACGTGTTCCGTATTTCTTCCAGCGAAAGCCCGGTCTTACGGGCAACATCCACAAACAACGAATCCACCGCCCGCCGCGACCAGCCGTTTTGAATGCAATCGCAAACCGCCTGAAAAAGTCGATTGTTCCGCATTCCTTTTTCTGCCCCGTGACGAATAAAATCGAACGTATCCCGACGCAACCGAGAAGGATGTTCCCCCTCTGTTTTCGCACTCCCCACGCCAGCCCCCTTCCAGACCGTCGCCACATCGCCGAACCGAGACGCCAACCCCGGCCACGACACCCCCAGCGCGTCGGAAAATGGCTCCATGCCACGCGGCACTTTCGCCTTTTCCAGAATCATTTCCAACGTCCAAAACGTTGTACATTCCAAATACGTAAGGGGAATTTTATAAAGCCCCGTTTTCAAGTGCCGTGTATTGGGGCACCGAAACAGCCGCGACCGGTCATAAATCGCCGTATCAATTTTCACTTTCGCCCCTGCCGCAATCGAAACCGCCACCGCTTTTGCCTGTTTGTGAAAATCCAAACACGGTTCCGCCCCTGCCAACGGAACGCCCACATGGAACCCCTTGGAGCCGGAAAAGAAAATCAGGATTCCATCTTCCGACACCACGGGCGGGACATGAAAATCAAACTGTTCGTTCGCGTCACTGAATGATTCCGGAACCGGGAACGGCACGCCGCAAACCAGATACTCCACCAATCGCCGCGTATCCTCCAAAGCAACCGGGAGTTCCTCCCGGTCAATGTCAAACCAGAGCACATCCGCCCCGCAAGCCCCCGAAAACCCTCCAGTGCTTCCGGTCGTTTTCAAATGCTCGACAAAATCCGTCCCGAACGTGAACGCAGAAAGATAAAAATCCTCCTTGCCCGTCACCCCCACAGGAGCCGTCAAAGCATGTTTCCAATAATCCACGACGCGGCACGGCACCCGCCGCCCCTTTACGCCTTGACTGTAAAAACCAAACATGTATTCCATCTTCTTTTTCCTTTCCTTAAAAGCCCACGGAGGGGACGACGTGGCCCCCCGCCCGCAAGCTAAATTCACACATCGAACGGACTTCCGCCCTCCTGCTTTTCGCCGTGTCGAATGTTTGCAATCGAATCTACTTCCACATATTTTTCATCCCGGAGAAAAGTCGTCACGGAACACTGAATTTTCCCGTAATCCTCCGGGGTCTTTCGGGGGTCGATTCCCAGTTTTTCACACGTTCCACGGGAATAAGGGGCGGAACTTTCCGTCCAATACAACCGGTAAAAAATCTTCGCTCCCCGGTACTCCCCTTCCGACACGGTAAACGTCAACAAGATGTAAGGGGTCTGCTTCCTGTTACTCTTGCTACCACGCCACCCGGAAAGCAACGCTTCATACGTGCCGGGGGGCAACTGTTCCACCGCCCCAGCCGCTTGAACGTCGTCGTAGTTTTCAAGGAAAGAACGGTCATCTTGTCCAAAATCGAAAGCCATTATTTCACCTCCCTTTTCTGCTGAAACTGCTCGAACCACCGCAACACGGCTTCCCGATAGAATCGGCACACCTGCCCGATTTTCACGGTTGGCAACCCATCCCGTTCCCGCCACAGGTCAATCGACCGTTCCGAAACCCTCAGCAATGCCGCGACTTCTTTCTTGGTTAAAATATCCATGATTTTCCTTTCTACCCCCAGTGGAGATAATGGAACAATGAAAACGCCGTGCGGGGAAAAAGCCGCAAAAACGAACGTCCTCTACTATACACAGAAAAGTTGATTCTTGAGTTGATTTATAGAAGAAAAAGAACCCCGTAAAACGCAGCAAACGCCGTATTTTACGGGGTCAAAAAATTTTAAGATTTTTTTTGGGAATTGATTCTTGGATTGACTTTAATTGACTTTAATTGACTTTCAACGGATTCCCAACTACTCCATTCCCTCCCACTTTTGAGATGTTCTCACACACTCCCCACCCCTTGCCCCCCGGAGAAGGTCTTTTAGCGGGGAACGCGATAACGTTTCTTCCGAAACGTCAAACTGCTTGGCTAACTCCTTATTCGTCACCCTTGGGTTGTCCCCTGCAAACTTCACTATTTTAACTCGCTCCGCCTCCCCTAGCTTTCGCCCTCTCCGGCCCCCGCCTTTCGTACCCCCGCCCGGAACATCCGCCGTATTGCTCCCCGGTTTGTCCGTACATTCTCTTTTCTCTCTCTCCTCCCCCGAAACTGCTGAAACGGGCTTCCCTTCTCGCTTTTCAGGATAATTCACCGCCCCCCCATGCTTCTCCAAAAATTCCTCCCCCCGCAAGGTCAAACGAAAACCATACCGAACCTCAACCCCCAGTAATTCAGGAGGAGGAAAACCAAACAAACTTTTCCTACGTTTGTCCGCTTCATTCAATAACGCACTCAATATTTTTTGTAAAGAATCCCACCCCGTGTATGAACGTGACAACTTATCATTTCTAAATACAAACCCCGCCCCACTATCCATACGCACAAAAACGGTTAGCTTCGTTTCCACCAAAGCACGACAACACAATCCATCCAACGAAGGGGAAAGCAGCGGAACGAAAAACGATTTCCATTCAAAATTATCCCCCGTCACGGCAAGCCCGGTATTTGACAAATCGCTAAATTCAAAGAGACGCCCCGGCAACTTTTCCAGAATATACAACTGTTCCTTTTCGCTTATCCCTTTTGACATCGTTTTCTCCTTTCGCCGAATCATTTGATTATTTTCTACAAGTTTCTATAATTTCCCGGCTCATGTGCTTTTAGTTCGTTTGAGAACTTTTTTTTGTAGTACCTTTTGAACCTTGCCTTTGGGTGTTTATGTTTTCTTCTTCTTTGTACATCAAGCATACGTTCGCATTTATTATAGCACGCTTACCCGTTTTCGCCTACCCCCGCAACCATGGCCCCGGCAAAAGCAAACGTCGCGTACAAATCATACAGCGTGCCGTGATTTTAGGGGGTATGATGGAAGCTCGACAGCACGAAACCCCCGGAGCGTCTTTCCTGAAGGGGCGGTTTTCGCCGCAAGGAAGAACAAGGAATATTGCACGCTCAAAGCCTCAACGTAACGCACGGGGGGGAGGGGGGAAGGGGAATGTACGGACAAACCGAGTTTAAGAGTAATATAATATTTAGGGGGATGGAGCGGCAACGGTACATAGAAAAATAAAACAAAGTTTGTCCCGTTTGAAGATTCAGACGCTTTTAGTTTGTTTGAAAAAAACTTTGGAAGTACCTTGACGGTGGGGCAACCGTCCCAAAATTTCAATGAACGCCACACTCGATAATTCCAGTCAACACCTTCAACACTTCCCGCCGGTCGGTTTCCCCCAGCGACAAGAACGCGTCCAAAATGGCCCGTTTTTCCATGTGTGTGGACGCTTTTGTGGACACGCATTTTTCCGAATCGCACGAAACCCCGTAATTTACGGGCTTTTCTTGCAAAGGTTCAAAACCGCTATTCTCCACCTTAGGACGTAAATATAATTTACGTCCCTTTTTCTTTTCTTGTAAAGTTGTGGAACTGCGTTGCACTCAATGGCAATCATCTCTCGTATTTTACGGCACCAAATCGACTTGCTTCCAAACAGTTCCACGGTATGCAATGCGGTGCTGGCGTGCATTTTGGTGTATGTAGAATTTTCCAAAATTGGGCGTTTTTCACCGCGATTGGTGTGCATTTTGGCGTACATTTTCGCCCCTTTTCGCCCTTATGATTTAAGGATTTTCGGCTATTTCGCCCTTGTGTTTCGGTTTGCAAGAAATGAAAAAAGCCAGCCGCCGTCTGCCCTTTTTGGGGGATTGACGACCGCTGGCTCGCGGATTCCGGGTTGTTTTATGCTACTTTAGTCTCGCCCGAGTTCGGCTCCTCGGTGGGCGTGTCGGGGAACATGCGGATGGAGTCCAACCCGCGTTGTATGCGTCCTTCGTGCATTATCTGGTAGTGCTTCATGCTCACCTGCGTGCTGTGGTCGGTGCAGAGTTCGTAAAGGGCGGGGTCGATGCCCATTTCGAACATGTCGGAGCAGTACGAGCGGCGGAGGTTGTACGGTTCCCCAACCTCGACGTTGGCGCGAATAAACGCCTTTTTCGCGACGATTCCGATGTTCGTCGTGCGAACCATGCCGGGGTAGAGAACGTCGGTCGGTTGCGGGTCGTGGAGCGAATCGTGGTAGTCTTTCAGTGCCCGTTCCACGATGGGGTGCAGGGGCTGAACCCAGCGGGTGCCTTTACCGTGGCGGACGTTCTTTTGGCCATGGATGAGGATGCGGCAGGGGGTTCCGTCATGGCTCCATGCGACATCGCCCCACGTCAGTTTTATCATGTCGGACGTGCCGCGAAGCCCGCAAAAGCGGAGGAGGGAGACCGTCACACGGGTTTTCAGGTTCGGTTCCGTCTGAATCACCCGGACGCAATCCTCCACGGAAATGTACTGCCACCGGCTGGGGTTGACCGCTTCCCCACCACGAAGTGCCGCCATCGGCGAAGCGGGCATCATGCCGATTTCGACTCCGTATTTGAAAATGAGTTTAATGCAACCAATGCGTCGGGCGCAGGTTGCGGTCGCGTAGGGTACTCCTTTATTGAGCGGCTCCGTCCGAAGCCAAATCTCAAAAAGTTTCGCGTCGGCGGGCGTGATGGTTGTGAGGTCGCAATCGGAGCCGAAATATTGGTGCAGGTTGCTTTGAACCTGCAGGTACTTTTGCATACTGGTTGGCGGGTCGTTTTTCCGGCTTTCGATGAACGAATCGGTCAGGTTTTTCAGCGTCCATCGTTTCTCCCGTGGTTCGCAAAGTCCCCATTCCGCCAGCTTTTCGTGAATGCTCGGTTCGAGTTTCTGGAGCCAACTTTTCAGTTCTTCGGGAATCGTTCCCATTCTTCGGGCGATGACGAGGTCGTCGATTCTGTCTCCGATTCGTTGGGCGATTCGTTCATTCGTGAAGCCGTAAAGCTGGCGACGGGTGCCGTCAAAACTGGTGAAACGGATTGTGTATCGGTCACGGTGTTTTGCGATATTTGCCATGATTTTTCCTCCTTTGGTTTATTCTAATAGGTTTCAATTTCAGTATTTACGGGGATTTGAACGATGGTTCTCGCTTCAATCCACGTCTGGATGTCAGAAGCCCGGAAGCGGACGGAACGTCCGAGTTTGATGTACGGAAGTCCCTTGTTTTTCCGGAGTTGGTCGACGAAATGCGGCGAGCAGTGCAACATTTCCGCGACTTGTTTTTTGGTCAGGATTGCGTCTTTTTCCATGATTTGGGTTCTCCTTTTGGGGATTGGTAAAGGTTTCGTTTTGGAATGTGACCATTAAAGCACCTTTTGGAAATCTGTCAAATTTTAACCATATACCTGTATATGCCTGAAAAAATTTTCTCGAAAAATCCATAGCCGCAAGGTGCGGTTCCCGGTGCGAGCTTCCGCTCGGTTGCCGTTGGTTCGTGCCGCGTTGCTGGCACTTGCCCGTAGAAAAATCCATAGCCGCAAGGTGCGGCTCCCGGTACGAGCTACCGCTCGATTGCCGTTGGTTCGTGCCGCGTTGCTGGCACTTGCCCGTAGAAAAATCCATAAAAAAAGGGCATTTCGTAAGAAACACCCTCTGGGTTGATTGGACGCTCACCGCCTCCTTTCTTCTATCGCGTCTGAGATGGCGGCTTGAATGACTTCCTGAATCGCCTCTGCTAGTCTGGAAGCCGCGTTTGCTGAACGGGACAGTTCGTTGGCTATCGCTCGGTCGAGAAACTTGCTCAGCGGCTCGGGCTGTTGGCGGACGCGTTCGAGGATTTCTGCGTCCAGCGTTGTGGTGACTTGCACCCGTTTGGGTTTGTTTTTGGTCATGGTTCTTCCTTTTCTCCTTTCGTGATTAGTTGAATTTGTCCAGAATGGCTCTCAGCAGGGCTTTCGTGGCGGTCGTTTGCGGTCGCAAATCCCAGCCCCGGTCGTAGTTTAGCGCCGTTTTGCCGCTTGCGTCGGCGATGTACAGCTTGCTGATTCTGCCTTCGCGGATGCCAAATTTCGAGGGTTCGTCAAAGCGAACCATCTGGATTGCGTACGTTTCGTTTCCCGTGACGGCAGTCGCCAGCGTCCAAGTGTTGAATCCGGTTTTCCGTGGCGTTTCGTCGATTTGAATTTCGATGTTTTTCATTGTTTTTTCCTTGCCGGTACGACCGGCGGCGAATGGGGCTTCCGCCCGTTGCCGAAAATCCGCTTGAGCAGTCGCTTCGCTCCTGGCTCTGCGCTCGTTCATTCTCCCAAAAACGAGTATCAGCAACGCGACACGGGGACGTTTTAACGGTGCGGGAGCACCTGTTCGCTGTCGGTCGTACCGACTCCAAAAGTTCGCGCAATTCCTTCACTTTCATCGTTTTTTCTCCTGTTTTGAGGGGTGGTTTAGTTCCATTCAACCCCCGGTTTCGTGCCGGGGGAAGGTTCCTTGGATGGGTCAAAAATACTTCTTCAATTCAATCGTAAATCCTGCATTTTGCTGGAGTTGCATGGATTTTTCCATGTTTTCCATACAGCCAATTCTCGCCATAAAAATGGCCTCGCTTTGTTCTCCCGTCAGAATTCCGCATTCCCGAAGAGTGAGTCTCGTCGTTTCGATTTTCGTTCTCCATGTATCGATGTATCTGAATACTGGCGTTCCAACTCGGTGTCGCCGTTTTGTTTCGCTTCTTCCCGTCCAGTCCAGCAACCTCTATAATTCTGAATGTCTCTCCAGATTCTTTCCTGTGTTTTTTCGGGAATCGTCGTCGTTCGTTCGAGGGTTTCGTTCATCGTTTTTCTCCTTTGTTTTTAGGGTTTTTGTCGAGGTCGTTTTGTTCCTCAATTCTATGATATATTATACCAAACATTAAAAATATAGCAATGGGGAACCGTCTAAATTTGAGTAAAAAAGATGAAAATAAACGTAAAATAATGCAAGATTACAAGTCTTAAATTGGATAAAAGTGAAATCCTCCTTCACGCCCATAATCAATCAAAAAGTAATAGAAAAACGCGGCTCCGGCGGTGTGTTTCGGGGGCCCCTCGGAGACCGTCTGGAAGCTGGGAAATGCGGCTTCGTCCCCAATCGTGAAGGTGGGGTTTTCGGAAAGTGCGCCGAGGTTGTAAACGTGGAATCCCTCGGAAATCGTATTTTCGTAAGTGCTGGGTTCTTCGAGTGCTACGCTACCGAATTGGCGCAGGTCGGCACCAGCTCGCAGGAGTAGAATCACCTCCCCGTCCGTGGCTCGGTGCGGGTAAAAAAGCGGTGTGAAGTCGTAATCGTTACTATTCCAATCTCATGTGTTGGAAATTTTTGTATACTCATTCTGAAAGCGGAAGAGTGAAGTTGAATTACGGTAGAATTTCCGAATTCTTCCACGCATCGGTGGTGAAAGGAATGGATTGAAGGGTGTCGCGGATGGATGGAGCGTCGCAAAGTAGCTGTAAAAAAAGAGTTTGGAGAAAATCCGCGCGGTGAATATCCGCATTTTTAACGCACCAGTGGTTACCGTCCGGGAATAGGTCGGCGGCGAGACTTTGGGCTTTGAGACTGTAAGCAACGGCGAGCGTGGGAACGGCGGTATGGTACCCGGCCATGGCGATGTGAGAAGATAGAGAAATTAAGGCACGGCATTGTGCAACTACCGATTTTAACTGGGGGTACGTGAGTGTGGTGGGAACATGAAAAAGACGTTCGTGCTGGATTCGCAGACGTTCCCATACTCGTTTTTCAATCGGAATATCGCCGGGAATCAGGAGAACGTGAAATTTATGAAGAAGGTATTGAAGAAATATTTGCCATTCGATGGTCTCACTTTCACGAACATGTTGAAGATTGACTCCAATGACATTACCTTTGGCACGGGCAAAAAATGCGTTAAGTTCAGGTATGAAAACACTTTCGGGACGAAGAATGTACGCTGGGTCGAGATGGTACACACTTGAAATTCCGTGAGCTTGCAGGATTTTCTGCGAGGCACGGTCACGAACACTAATGGCGGTAACTTTTCGCAGAGATTCCAGAGCCGGAATTTCACAACCATAGTTCTGATAAAGGGATACGCTAAAACCACCGACGACCGTAGGGATTTTTCTCGCCAATGAATTTTCCAACTGCCGGAGATAAATTCCGCCGAAACCGAGTGAATCGCCACCGGTCGAAACGACCAGATTCGTATCGGACGGTGCTTCTTTTTCCCAGTGTGGAACGTTGTAAATTTCAATCTCGCTTCCATAACGCACTCGTAGCATCCGCTCCCATGCCATCCGAAGCCCCTGACAACCACGAATTTCATCCGGCCCGTTGGTAATAATTGCAATTTTCATAACATCTTTCCCCGCAAGCGTTTACGTGCGACAGGACTGGCAGTAAGAATATCCTTTTCCGCAAGTTCTTCATGCCAAACGTCTGGTGAATTCAGGATTTCCGCGATTTCTCGGTTCCGAACGACGCAGAGATTCGTCCCCTCGGGTGTTTGGAAACGCGGAAGCCACGCATCCATGACCGTGATTTCCGCCGTGGGTGCGTAGGCAAATGTGCAAATTTTGCAAAACGAACACGTCATCGAATCCTCGAAAAAATACTTTCCAAGCTCGCGACGGTGCGTTTCACCCGATTGTGTCGTTACTTCCAATACCTGATTGTGCGGTTTCGTCCCTGTTCTAAAGTCTGCTTTCACCAGTGTTTCCATCGGAAAAAGGCGTTCCAGCAAGTCCGGTTCCTTCGCGCGATTACACAGAATTCCAATCGTATATCGGAATGGCAAAAAACGCTCGTGAACCCAATGCACCATGCACGGAAGCCCCACAAACGCCAACCGGGAGAGTTGTTCCTTCGGAATTTTCTCCAAAAAGGGACGAGGGTCGATGAAAAAATACACCGACTTCGCAATGTCACCGCAATTCTCCAATCGCACTGTGTTATACTCGTAAAGTGCTGGTGTTTCTGACTTTACGACGCACACAACCCCATCAACCTCTTTGGTTTCCAGCAGTTTCCGAATCAAAAACCGACAAATTCCCCCCGAACTTCCCTCCCGACGCAGGGAATCGTCCAAAACTCGCGCGGCCAGAAACTGTGAAGGGATTAAATCAATCATTTTCGCAAAATTTCCCTTTCAAAAAATGAAATCCGGTGTATAATGGAGGTTATAAAACTTTCACTCAATTTTCCATGGAGCGAACTCCTTATGTCCCCGTCCTTTCCGCAAAAAGCCGTCCACTACACCCGCGCGTTGGCCCGATGGATTAAAGCAGGCCGCCCCGTCCGCAGTGAAGCAGAAATCCTCCACCTCCTCAACGATTTCTGCCTCCCTTGCGAATCGTATGACCCGCAATCTTCCACCTGCCTCCACTGCGGATGTCACGTCTCCACCTCCACTTCCGCCACGGTCAACAAACTCGCGATGGGCACGGAACGGTGCCCGGTGGGGAAGTGGTGAACATCAAAAGTTTTTTGTACATATTCAATGGTTTTCGGAAAGTGTTTCTTTTCCTTGATAATTTTGAATTTTCCACTTCGGAACACCGTCGGCGAAACCGATGTTTTCAAATCGTACATCTTTTGTCGTTAGCAATTCGTGTTGGAAGCAAATCGCCCTCAACTCCTGCAAAAACATGTCATTCTCCAAAAGGAAACGTGTGGTTGAATCACGAGTGGTGGCATGCTGTACCCAAACCCATTTGCCGGTGGTCTCAAATCCAAATTCCCATTGAGTTCCGTCCTTCAAGGTCAAAATCATCGGAGGCAAATCGGGAGATTTCCGCAAGCCGCGGGTTCGATGCTTGGGCAAAAACGCTTTCTTTAACGTCTGAAGCTCTTCGCCACGAATGACAAACTCTCGGTAACAGCCCGCATTATAAGATGTCCACACACGATAGACGACTTTCATTTCCTGCCATTCGACGGTTTCCTTTTCCAAAAGCGGGGCTTCCAGATGGTAAGGTTCCCAAAACAAGTCATCCACCACAAATGCAAGTGCCACCAGCGTTATCATCAGACAACCGCAACCGCAACCCCGCTTGAGTTCCCGCTTGTTGGATGCACGAATAACACCATTTTTTTCGGTATCTGCCATGGAATGGAACCTTTCTTTAATGCCATACGATTATTCATAATTCAAGAATTGCAAATCATGATTTGCTCATGATTTCAGGAAAAAATATACAAAACCGGAAAGTAAAATTGCGGAGCCATAAAACCCAATAAGACCCAACCATCGCCCGCCACTCATAGAAGAGACATTCAGATTTTTGACGAAAAAAGTAACTTCCGTATCCGGCTGTTCCACCTTATGATGGCGCAGATTGAGAGGCCAAGCCGCAATCTGCGGCAGTTTCATACCAAAAATATATTTCATACGCAGTAAAATCCAGATTCTCACAAACGAAAACAAGGACGCATAAAAGAAGAGCATCAAAACTATCGGGCAACTGGCAAGAGACATTTCCGACATTTTCTGAATTTCCGGCAAAATAATTTCACCAGCAAATAAAGTTGCCCACACACTCCCGAATAACCCTTCCCACAATGCTTTAGGACGAAAAAAGGCGTGAATGTAACAAAAGCCTGCAAAGGCAGTATAAACTTCTTCCAACGTCGGCAACGTGCCTCGACATAGTTGGAAAATGACTACCACCCAAAGCCCCATCCCCACAGCAGTAAAGAAAAAAACTCCAATCAGCCACACCGACCACGATATAGCCATAAACCATTTTAAAAAGCTGCCCATCAATCTTCCTCTGATTTGCAGTTGATTTTCAACATGCAATATTCATAATGAAATAAAAAATCGAAATTAGAGACCGAATCCTTTTAATATTTATTCAAAAGGATTCGGCTGACTGAACTCACTTTGGGAATTTTATTCCTAAGATCATTTTAAAATATCACCAAAACACGTCTCAACATAAATATCAAAACACGTATGCAGGTTTTGGCTTCGCAAATCTCGATAGTATGAAACGAAGGAGTGCTTCAAAACTAAGATTTTCAACATAATTCAGGACAACTGCACCTAAACAACATGTACAGCTTGCGGCCGTAAGCAAATCTGAGAGAAAATCAACAACTCTGTCTTCTAAACAATTTTGGACACATTCTATCTTATTACACGAATCACGGCATTTGAGAATGCAATTTAAGTCTCCCACCAAGGGGTCAGGGCTAAATGAATTGATTATTTCATCTTTAATACATGATAAAATATTTTCTGATGCCCCCAAACAACTACCAATTGACTTGCCAATTTTAAAGAAAATGGAAAAAACACAAGCTCCACAACAAATCGCCTTTACCCAATTCCCATTCTCATCAAGGTATTTCACAGGATTATTTAATGTATATCGAAATAGGCTTAAATCATCGCCTGCATAATCCACCGAGTCACGAGTAATGAACCGGCCTAAGTCGGTATGGTAAAAGCGATTACGATACAACATCAAACCCGTTTCTGCGTCGAGAACCTGCCCGGTGAAGGTACGTGTCCAGTTGTAATTTGATGATGAGCGCGGGGTGAAATTACCGTCGTAGATATTGAGCTTACCGAAGGCGTTGTAGGTGTAGCGCTCAACAGGGTTTCCGGTGGAATCGGTGAGGGCGACGACGTTCCAGTTGGGGTCGGAAAGGGAGTAGATTTTGTCGAGGCCAACGTGACGGCAGACGAGGTCGTCGATGTAGCGCAAGCCCCACGTGTAGTGGATGGCTGGCTGGTTTTCGGCAGTTTCGAGAAGGCACTGCCAGTTGCGATTGTAGTAGAATCGGTGGTTGAGACCGTCGCAAGCGCGTGGTCTCCAGTACCTTCCAGAACGAACGTGCGGCAGGCGGCAAGGCAAAAATTGAGTGCGTAAATTCTTCATAATCATTTATGCTAAGTCTCCAATAAATTACAGCTTTTGGTGGTTGTGGAAGCTGGCTTTTCGGTAACACGAAAAGCCGGTGAAGCGAAAATTTAAAATACATCGGGCATATATCTGACAGTATGACAAAATACAAGGGAGCACACAAAATTCTGAAAATTGGAAATCATACTGTCAGGCGTATGGTTCACGATATTACGCATGTGTGTGCCAATGGGTGAAAATCGTTTTCATCTTTTGCGGGTTGCGATTAGGTAATGAGTAAAAAAACAAATGAAGTACATACATAGAAGAAAACGAAGTCTATCTTCCATCGATAATCTATAGGATATAGTTAAAGAGAGAGAGAACATTATAATATATACCCAATTATACTTTTTCAACGATTCTTTAAAATATTTATCATCTTTTGCCATTATAATAGAAACTATTACGGCAAAAAGAATAACAAATAAACAAACCAACAACTTCATCATTTTGATTCCTATTTATTAAGGGCACCACAGAATCCATAAATCATCCCCAAATCCAATCCCATCAACGTAACAATTTTTGATAATACAGGGTCTTTGGCTTCTGCAGCACCACCTCCCAGGCAGCTTATAGCCGTGGATACGACCCCTGCCAAGGTATCACAAAAATTGGCACATTTTCGCAGATTGCCTCCATTGGTACAAATCGTGTTTGCCAATGCCCCAATAGCACCTCCAATACATCCTCCTTGTATAGAAGGAAATGCCGCTGCTATTCCATCAGTAATACATCCACCAAGTGTTGCACATTTAACATTACCTCCGACAATCCATGCTCCAACACCTGACAAAATACCACCAGCCAAACATCCACCAAAGATATGCCAAACGGTCCCTGATGGGTCTTGAATAATTAAAGGTTTATTTGCCACGTATCGATAAATATTCATCCTGTCACTTTCATATCCAATCGGGTCGCGGGTGAGGAAGCGGCCTAAAGTGGGATGGTAAAAGCGGTTGCGATAAAGCATGAAGTTGGTTTCATGGTCGAGAACCTGCCCGGTGAAGGTGCGAGTCCAAGCGTAATTGGAAGATGAACGCGGGGTGAAATTGCCGTCGTAAATTTGCGGGGTTCCAAAGGCGTTATAAGTGTAGCGCTCAACAGGGATTCCGGCGGAATTAACGAGGGCGACGACATTCCAGTTGGGGTCGGAGAGGGAGTAGATTTTGTCGAAACCAACGTGACGGCAGACGAGGTCGTCGATGTAGCGCAAGCCCCACGTGTAGTGGATGGACGGCTGGTTTTCGGCAGTTTCGAGGAGGCACTGCCAGTTGCGGTTGTAGTAGAAACGACGGGTTTCGGTGGGGGTGGTTTTGAGAATACGGCGATTGAGACCGTCGTAAGCGTAGGTGGCGATGGTGGTTCCGTCGGAGGAAGTGACGCGAACGAGCCGGTTCCATGCGTCGTACGTGAGGTTGAGGTTCTGCGGCTGGGTAGAAACGTTTTTCCGTGGAGCCGCAAAACGACGAGTGGCATAAAAGAAACTGGCGGCACTGGCGGAAGTTTCACCCAAACGTGGGTTCGGAATCCGCGTCATGTTTCCGGACGCGTCGGTACGGATGGAAATGTCGGAACCGTCGAGGGTTACGATTTCGTTGGCCGCGTTGTGAGTGCGCGTTTGGAGCGTATCGTTTTGGGAATAGGCGAGCCAGTTTCCGGTCGAATCGTAGTGGAAATGTTCGTGGTTGTTTTGACGTTGCAAGTCAATCAACTGGTTGGCTTCGTCGTATTGATACGCTTCGTTAAATGCCGTCCCCGCCACGACATCCGTGCGATTGAGGCGGTTGCCGGAACGGTCGTAAGCGTGGTGAATTTCAACGACCGACTGGTTCGAAGCGTTTTTCCATGCGTGTTGAGTGATTCGATTGAATCGGTCGAGCGCACCGGGTTGAGTGTAGTCCAGCGTCAGATTGGGAATGGCATATTTTGTGGTTACGGGTGTCTGAACCCCCATATATTCGTATTCAACCTGCGTGATGGTCGTGCCGTAGATACGGTTTGGACGGTTCAGAAGGTCGTCGAATGTGTTGTCGTAGGCGTAGAAAAATTCCCAACCGTCCGGGAATGTGAAACCAGTCGGACGGAGTTTTTTCGTGAAGAAACCGCCAGATTGAGTCGTGTCGTAAAGGTAGCCAGTATAAGGACTTGGAGCCGTGGAACCATCGACATTCTGGTACTCCTGAGCGAGCAGACCGCAGGAATCGTAACCATAAGCGACACGGTTGACGAGGGTTCCAGAATTCGGGTCGGGAGAATCGTAAGAGGTAATTTTCGACACCTGCCCCGATGGTGTGTAAGTCGTGGAAATACGACGAATTACGGCATCAACACCGTCACCGGTCTGTGTAACGCAATCATGCAGGATACGGCCCAGATTGTCATAAATATATTCGTGAATTGTACCGTTTTGGTCGCGTTTGGAGGTGCGCTCGCCGAGGCGGTTGTAGGTGTAGGTGACGCAGTCGGTCGGGGAGGTGGAATCGGGGTAGCATTCTTGCGTGAGACGACCGAGGGTGTAGGCGTAACGCGTGATTTGGTCACCAGTTACGGGATTTTTGACCGTCATGGTGGAGGCTTGGCCGGAGGGGTGGTAAGTGTATTCGACCGTGACGTTACAGTCGGGCGTGGCGGCGGAAATGGTACCGTCGGTGAAGTTGGAGACCGTGCGGACGGTGCGTCCCAGCGCGTCGGTAAACGTGCGGGTTTCGCGGTTTGCCGGGTCGAGGGTGGCAAGAACGCGGCCGGTGGTTTCGTCGTAAACGGTGGTGGTGACAAGAGTTGTGTCGGATCGTTCCGGGACGGTCACGGGGCGCGTGAAGGTGTCGAGAGCGCCGTAATTTGCCGACGCGATGGAGCGTCCAGCTTGGTCGAACCAGTTCGCGGTGTACGAGGTACGGAAGCCTGTGCCATTCGCAAGTCGTTGTGAAAACGCGGTTTGCAATGCGTGTCCGAGATTGTCGTACGTGGTTTCTGTCTTTTCAAAAATCGTTTCGTCCAGTTGGACGGAGGAGGAAACGGCACGTCCGAGCGAGTCGTAAGTCGTGACGGTGACACGGTTTTCGCCGAGAGGTTTCGATTGAATCGTGCGTCCGGCGGCATCGAACCAGTTCTGAGCGAGTAGTTTGCCCTGAACCGTGCCGTTGGCGGGGTTTACGACGGATTGCTCGGTCTTCCAGACGTTGCCGCGCGAGTCGTAGAAAGTCTCGGTGCGGGCGAGAAGCCGGTCGGGGGATGGGTCGAGGGAAAGGTAACGTTCGGACTTTACGGCACGGTCGAGATTGTCGTAAGTCGTGAGTGCGTAAGTGCTTTGGCCGTCCGCGTCCTCTTCATTGTGAACGTGAATCCGCCGTCCGCGCCAGTCGTAGCCGTATTCGGTGATGCGCATGTCGTCGGCATCGGCGTACTGAATCGTGAGCCGGGGTTTCGCGGTCGTGCCAGTGCAGGTGGGACAGCCACCGTCTTCGCCACCGTAAAGTGTTTCGGAAACGAGAGTTAAGTCGGACAGCGATGTGCCGAGCCAGGTTTGTGTCGGATTGTTCTGCCAGTCGAAAACCGTTTTCGTGACCGTTCCGTCCGGGGAAATGACGAGACTGCGCCGTCCGTAAGTGTCGTAGCCGTAACGGGTTGCGTTATAGTGAACGTTTTCCTCACCGGGGCCGCTTGCGGGAATGTCGAAATAGTCGCGTTTTTCCGCGAGCTGGTCGCCTGCGTAAATGTTGACGCTCCACGAGAGATAGTCCGCCTGAAGGAATGTGTCCGTTGCGGCAAGTTTGCCGGAAGTCGAAATTCGACGGGCAGAAACTGTTTCGAGAAGGCGTCCGGATACGTCGGAGAGCGTTATGGTTACAGGGTTTACAAGAGTTGCGGCAAAACTGCCGTTATTTTTCTCCTCCTGAACGAAACCGTTCGCACTTATGATTTTGTGGTTCGCGTCGTCGTAAATCGTCCATCGGGCGGAACGTACCGTAACGCTTTGGTTTTCTGCGTTCACACAGACATTTTTTGCTCCAAGTGCTTGCGTCACGCGGCCTCGCGAATCGTATTCCACATCGGAAATCAGATGCTTTCCCGCACCCGTCGGCGTACTCCAACCATCCGGAACCGGGGTCGTGAAATCGGATGTTTTCGACGTGTCCACATCCTGAATTGTTCGCACTTCCAGCCCCAGAATCGCGTCGTACTCATGATACGTGATGATTCCTAATTCGTCTCTCTGCCACGTGTTACGACCCGCAACATCGTAACATTCCACCCGCGTCGCGGAGTCGGGAAGAACGGTCGTCCGCTGGGAAATTTGAAGTGAATTCGGGTAGTAGGCGTATTGGAATTGCGTCTCGGTCGTTTCCGTCCCGATTTCGTTGGTGTACTGGATGGTTCGCGACAGGTTCCAGCGTGTGCGGCCTGCGACTGCGCGTTTTTCGTAAGTGTAGTCCGTAAGGAGAATTACGTTACCTTGCGTTCCTTCCTGAATGGATTCTCGAACCACTTTTTTTAGGGGGGAAGTGGTGCCGTCGCCGTACTCGCGAATTTCGATTTTACCCTCATCTGGCGAAAGAGTTACGTCCAAAAGTGTCGGGTACGCGCCCAGAAGTCGATAGCCCAGAACGGCTTTCGGCGAGTAAGCGTGCGTACGTTTTCCGTCGGAATTATAGCGGAAATAATAGACTTGCGAATCGGCGGAACCGTTCGGCGGAACGACTTCGCGCAGGAGAACTTTTCCAGCTGTGTTGGTGAAAACAAGGTTTCGCTCGCCGAATGTGCCGGTCTGAATGGTCTGAACGTGGGCGGCGTTGGGATTGTTGGATTCGCTATAAGTTGTGTATTCAAGGTGAGTTACATGACGGTTTCGATTGGCGCGTTCCAGAACGACACGATTCTGCGGGTCATATTCGTAGTATTTCGACGTGAAATCCAGCGCAGAAAGGTCGTCCACACGATTCCAGCCGTTTGCTCCGAAAGCCGTCTCAAAACTCGCAAATTCGATTGGTTCGAAGACCATTTTTAGAAGACCGACAGAGCCGCAGGAAGCGTTTTCAGTGTAATAACGATACGCGGAACCTTGCGAGTCTATCCAATTGCCATTGCTGTAAGTCTTATGCTGAACGGAAGTTAGAAAACCTTCCGGACCGAATATTCCTGAAGACGAGGCGTAAGTATAAATGACTTTCTTCAGCGGTTCGAGGGTTCCTCTTTGATTTTTCCAAAGAACAATTTGGGCTAACTTGTTCTCCAAATTGTATTCAAACAAGCACTTGGAGAAAATCGCATCCGGATTGTCCGTGTGACAGGCGCGAACCTCCGACAGCAACTCATTTTCGTAGAAAAAAGCAGTTTCATTCCCCTCCAAATCCCGCACCGACCGCAAAAATCCCCACGGCGTTTCGGCAAACTCTTCGTTGCTGAAAGTCCATGTTTTTTCGGTATTTCGCGTAACGACCCACGATTTTTCGTCCGCTGTTCGAATCATCGTTTCGGGAAAACCGTTCTGAGCGTGGTAAATCCCCTGTGCGTCTGGACTTCGGTCAAAATTCACGATGTCCTGTTCCGCGAAAACAACTTGAAAACAACTCGTATAAACCGTCATTTTCGGCAGTACTGTCGTCTTCCACCCCGGACCATGTATCCCGTTGACGGCTTGTGCGATATTGTTGTAAATCCTTTTGTGAGCATATCTTACGCCACCTTCATCCATCGCGATGTCCGTCAGCATCATCCGGATTTTTCCGTCATGAAACCCAATCGGTTCGTCCGTCACATTGCACTCCGCCCCATCGCAACATCCGCATTCCTCGTCCCCCTTGCACCCGCATTCCAGCCCGTCTTCCATCTCGCAACAGTTGCACACCGGGTCGCGAGGATTGTCGCCTGAAGAACTGCTGGAAGAACCGCTGCTTGAGGAGCTGCTGGGGCTGCTGCTTGAAGAACTGCTGGGGCTACTGCTCGAAGAACAGCTGTTTTCAGTGGAACTTCGCATTTTCCCTACATTCTGTTCAACATCGCGAACGGATTCCTGATTGATTTTGCCGGATTCTAATGAATCATGGTTTTTGGAGTTTTTTTCCATTTCAGTCGTCCGCAAATGCTAAAATTTCAACACCGAAACCAGCAAATCCAAAATCGAGAACATTGTAAACCTAGGTCTCACAGGGATTGCAACGAAATTGTCAGGGAAATTTACGAAGGTTCCCATCCTCCTTGCCCACAGATTCCTATCCCTGACCAAATGGGATTTGCAATAGCCTTCCCACTTTTAAATCGGGATTTTTAAAATTCAAAAATCCCGTAAATTTTCACTTTTCGGAAGAAAAATCCCTCACTCTTCTAATAAGTCTACCACCCATGATTTCGGATTGCAAGTACTCCCCACCCTGAATTTGTAAAAAAAGTTGAAAATTCCAAAAATTTTTTGAACGATGAAAATTTATCCACTTTGATAGGGAATGTTCATATTGATTTTATAATTAAAAGGTCATGTGCAAGCAAAAGGTGACCGGGCAAGTGGAAAGTTTTTGTCATCGGGTG
>JAUNBJ010000189.1 GCA_030535245.1 Planctomycetia bacterium
GCGGACTGGCAGCCTACTCGGTGATTTGCAGCACTTCGTCTCTGGCGTCGATGATCGTGCAGGGGGTGGCCGACGGGATTCAGCCGATCGTCAGTTTCCTGTACGGCTCCAAAGAGACGGCCCGACACCGAAAAACCGCATGGATGGGGTTTGGATTCGTCTCGATTCTCGGCGTTTTAGGGGCAATTTTCCTGATTCTCGCACGGGATACGCTCCCGCAGTGGATGGGGCTGGACGGCACCATTGCCCAGCTTGCGGCCCGCGGCCTGCTTTTGTGTGCCCCCGCGTACCTGCTGTTGGGGCTGGTCAAGGTGGGAATCGTCTATTTCCAGTCCACCGAACGGATTCTGGCGTCGTCGCTGCTGGTTTATGGCGATTATTGTCTTGTGCTTCCGGCGTGCCTGTTTTTCCTGCCGATGGCGTGGGGATTGGACGGCGTTTGGCTTGCCATGCCCGTTTCGCGGGGGATTCTGTTCCTGCTGCTGGTCGTATTGTGGCGGTGGTGAATCACTTCCCCAGAGCCGACAGGTTGTCGGTCAACACGAAATCAACCCCGGCGTCGAACAGTTTCTTCGCCATTTCTGCGGTTTCGGCGTGGAAGAAGTTGACTTTAACGCCCGCCTTTTTCAGCCTTTGCAGCTCGGCGTAGGTCAACGGGGGGACGACTTCCCCAGTCTTGGGGGATTGGATCTTGTATCCGACCATTTCCTCACCATTTTCCAGAGCCATGTGCGTTGGCTGGAGGAACGAACACTTCCACGCCAGCGTCGTTTCGGCGTAGGTTTTGTCGGGCGTCCAACGCTGCATGTTGCAAAGCAGAATTTGCGGGTATTTCTCATGAACGGCCTGCTGCGCTTCACGACCGCAGGCGAGGAAGGCCTGGTGGACACGCCCCGTGCGGACGACCGTTTCCGCGACTTCCAGAGCAAGCTCTTTCCCACCCCCCAGGTGGAGGTTGAGCCAGATATTTTTCGGCAGCACGGCGAGCGCTTCGTCGAGCGTAGGAATTTGGGTTCCCCGGAATTCCTCCCCCCGTTTGATGCCGAAATCGAGAGCACGTACTTCGTCGAACGTCAGGTCGGCAATTTTCCCGGTGCCGTTGCTGGTGCGATCGACAGTCAGGTCGTGAAGGATGACCAGTTTCTTATCTTTTGTGTAACGAATATCCATTTCGACCATTTCGACGTTCCGTTTCACCGCCGCGACGAAGGCGGGAACGGTATTTTCCGGACAACGTGAATGATCTCCCCGGTGGGCACAAACCCCCTTCTGGGGCATGACGATCTCCTGAGCCGAAGCAGAAATACCAAGGGCAAGGAGGGTAAAAACAGCAGTCAGCAGATGTTTCATGGTTAGAATCCTTTTCTGAGGGAGGGACGGGGGAAAAAACGACGGCCAAGGCAAAGCCCCAACAGCAGAAGCAGGCAGCTGGCCGGTTCGGGGACTTTGGAACCATCGACGCTCAAAATAATCGACGTGCCGTCAACGGAGGGAATCCAAATATCGGCCAGCAGTCCGGCAGCGACGGAGTCGCTGTAAATCTCGGCCAGGGAACGCGTTCCGAAATCAAGCGAACCGGCGTTCAGGGTGTAACGCATGGCGGAACTCGGTTCGTCTGCCAAAATGCTCAAAAGCGCGTCGTCGCCAAACAGAACTTCGCCGGTGACTTCGCCCGTCGGGGTAAGGCCGTTGGTAAAGTCTACGGTGAAAATGCCGTTAAGGTTCAAATTTCCGTCAATGGTGCCTTCCAAAATCAGAGCTGGGGTGTCGTTCCCCGTGTCGGCGTTGACCGTGACGCTGGAGGCGACGCTTCCGGTGTCGGCAATCTTCAGCGTTCCGCCCGCGACGGTGGTACCGCCGGTGTACGTGTTGGCTCCAGAGAGCGTCCAGGTGCCGGGGCCGATTTTTTCAACCGCGAGCGTCCCTCCGCTGGAACGATCCGCAAGCGTCCCGGAAAAGATGTTTTCCGCGTCGGAAAGGAGGGCCTTATTGCCGTTGCCGACGGTGAGAGTGACCGCCTTGTCTGTACTCTGACCGTTACTGATGATGATGCTTCCACTCCCGGTGAGGGCACCAAAGGCAAAACTGGAATTTCCGCCGTTGGTGGCGAAAGCAAGCCCCTGGCTGCCGTTGATATTCCAGACCGTGGTATTACTGCCGGCGTCGAACAGTTCGATCCATCGTTCTCCCGTCGTGGTTACCGTTCCCGAAAAGCCCGAAAAATCGGCACCCCGAAGAAGCAATTTGCTGCTGCCCGATTTGGCAAAGGTGCCTGTTCCGGATACGGTCGCGTTGAACGTTGTGTCGGTCGAAAACGCCAACGCCAGCATGGCACCTTCCGCAATTCGGAAATCCCTGCTGGCAAGATTCGCGTAATTGGAGGAAAGCGTTCCCCCCTTCACTTCGGTGTAGCCGGAATAATCACTGGCCACCGTGACGGAGAGCGTTCCGGAACCATCCTTCACGAGATTCCCCGTACCGGTGACAGCACGGTCCAGATTGTAAGCGTCGTCTTTGTTGATGCAGAACGTGCCGTTGTTGGTGATGGCATCGTTACCACTTACCAGATTGGAAGCCGTCAGGCTCCCGGAACCGCTCAGCTCAAGCGTTCCTCCCGCATTGATGACGATACTGTTTTCCCAAATGGAGCCAGTTACACGCAGCGTTCCGCCGGAAATGGTCGTGCCGAGCGAGTAGGTATTCGTCCCGGAAAGCGTCCACACACCGGGGCCGACTTTTTCAATCCCCAACCCCAACACGTTGTTATCGACGATCTTTCCGGCAAAGATATTTTCCGCGTCCGAAACGAGTGCCTCATTTGTATTTCCGACCACCACCTTCACCGGAGCTTTGGAACTGCTGCCGCTGGAACGCACTTCGGTTGTGGAATCTCCGCCGTAAAGCGTCCCCAGATAAAAAGTGTAGGGGGTTGTACTCTCCGCAGAGGCACAAAATGCGACGGCATTCGTCCCCGCCACTTTCCATGCGGTGTTTGCAAAATCAGAAGTGAAAACCTCCGTCCAGGCCACCCCCGATGTTTCGTAGGTTCCCGAAAAATCTGACCAGTCGCCATTCAGTTGAAGCTTGGCCGCATTCGTGGTATTTGCATTGATAATCGTTCCGCTACCCGTTACGGTACTGCCAAGAGTGAGTATCCCCGAAGGGGTGATCGTCACCGTCTGACCTGTTGCGTTGGAGACATTGATCGCGCCGGAGTACGTTCCGTTCCCGGTCATGCTCGTGCCGTCGAACGTCACCGCCGCCATGGCGAAACTGGCACAACTCACCAACATGCCCCAAAAGAAAATTCGCTTTATCATCGTAATACTCCTGAAATTTACTCAAATGGTCTGGACGAAGCGGGACGGCCATCCGCGCGACACCCCTTGGCATAATGAACTTCCAAATCAATACTGTAACTCAGCCGGTGGACCGACCCGTCCGTCATGGCCATCCCCATCGCCCCGGCGTGGCAGCTTCCAAAACGATTGCTGTACGTGTCCTCCGAAACCCCATCCCGATCCTGCATCGGTGCAAACGGCGTTCCCGCCTGCGTAAAAACCCCCGACGCGTTGTACGTTCCCGTATAACAGGTTCGCAGGCAGTCTCGATCGCCGCCGCAAAACGGGCTGTAATCGTCTGCCGAGGTGTTGGAGGTATCCTCATAATACGCGGGAACCATAAATTTTTCGCCGACCAGATACGTGTTCGACACCCCATCCCGTATCTGCCCCATCGTGACCCGCGACATGTAAAACAGAATCCCCGTGTTCTTCGAGGAGTAGTCCGGCCAGTTATTGTTTTGCGCGTAGCCCTTCAACTCCGATATTCCCGGAAGCTGGTGGCGGGGACACATGTTTTTGAAATCCCAACCGGGAACGCCTTCCAGACAATGCCCGCAACTCCCCGCGTAATCGGTTTTGTTGCAGGGGGTGGACGATTTGAGGGCGAAATTATTCATCGTCCGATCCTTCGTCGGATACGTCTTGACAGCCCGACGCGACGGACAATGAAGCACCGAAAGGGGGGTAGAAAGGAGCGTTGACATCCCCGCATTGGAAGGTTCCGCCTTCTGGTCTGCCGTGTAGCCGTCCGCAGGAAGCTGGTACATCGCATTTTGCTCCAGCATGGGAAGAATCGCGTACATCCACGAACCAGGCTGCTTGAACCCCAACCCATTTTCCGGGTCGCCGCTCCAACTGTAACCAAAACCGCCGCTGGGAAAAGAACGCCCCGAACTTTCCGCGTTTAAAAGAGCCAACGCAAGATTCCTGAGGTTGTTGCTGCACTGCATTTGCCGGGCCGCTTCGCGTGCCTGCTGCACCGCCGGCAATAGCAACCCTACCAACATCCCGATAATGGCAATGACGACCAGAAGCTCAACAAGCGTAAATCCCATCCGGTGCGACCGGTCATGGGTGCGTGTTACCCCCCGGTATTCCATCAGGCAAGACCCCCCCCCACGCATTTTAACAGATGACGACACTGCTGGAAAAACAAACATCTTTGCGTCTTCTCCGGATCCTGTAAAAAGCCTCCTCCCACAGAAGACCTCTTGCGAACCATTATAACGTGCCCCATGACGACTGTCAAGCAAAAATTTTTGGGGAAAGTCCATTTTTTTGAAAAAACTTTTTTGAAAAATTTTT
>JAUNBJ010000190.1 GCA_030535245.1 Planctomycetia bacterium
AGCGCTTTTTAAAATTTCGACAAGACCTGGGATTAAATCAGCGGTTCCTTAAATACCGTGTCGTGGGGATTCAATCAAACTTCCTTGCGAATTTTGGCAAAAGGGAGAATTCCCCTCTTTTAGAGGGGTGGCAGCCGTAGGCTGACGGGGTGTTTTGCTGAGGAAAAGCATTCACCACTTCGGAACTACCCCCCGCCCTTTGGGCGTACCCCTTCAAAGAAGGGGAATTCGTACGGCACGCAGAAAGTTGGATTGCACCGTGTCGTGGCCCCTTTTCAAGTTTTCCGTTTTTGGATAAAATGGACGGCGTCAGTTTCACCTCCCCATATAGAGAAAGAGAAAAAAATGGAAAAGCAGCTTATTCGCGTGGCACACAGCCCCGACCCCGACGATGCGTTCATGTTTTACGCGTTGGCCAAAGAACGCCTGGATACCGGAAAATACCGTTTCACGCACCGCCTGGTGGACATTGAGACGCTCAACCACACCGCGTTTGAGGGAATCTACGAGTTGACCGCACTGAGCCTTCATGCTTACGCGTTTCTTCACGACAAATACATGCTTTGCCCGTGTGGCGCCAGCATGGGGGACAACTACGGCCCCATGTTGGTGGGAAAAGAAAAATTCACCAAAGAGCAACTTCGCAAAAAAACCATTGCCGTTCCCGGAACGTTGACGACGGCGTTTCTGGCGTGCGGGATGTTTCTGGAACAACCGTTCGACTACGTCCTGGTGCCGTTCGACCAGATTCTGGACGTCGTGCAGGCGGGCAAAGTTCTCGAAGGAAAAGACGCTGGGCGTGAGGTTGACGCCGGACTGATCATCCACGAAGGGCAGCTCACGTACATGCGGCAGGGGCTTCAGCTCATCGTCGATACCGGGGTCTGGTGGATGGAGCAGACCGGATACCCCCTTCCGCTGGGGGCCAACGGGATTCGTAAGGATTTGGGTTCTGAGACGATTCGCGAGGTTAACACGCTTTTGTATCAGAGCATCAAGTACGGTCTGGAGCACCGTCAGGAAGGGATTGCGTACGCCCTGCAATTCGGACGGGGGCTGGATTTGGGCCTGGCCGACCAGTTCATCGGGATGTACGTCAACGACTGGACGCTCGATTTTGGCCCACGGGGGCGGGAATCGGTGCGATTGCTTCTGAAACGCGGGTACGAATGCGGGCTGCTTCCCACGCTGGTGGAGCCGGAATTTGTAGGGGGGTGACGTCAGGGGTGGCAGCCGTAGGCTGACGGGGTGTTTCGCCGAGGGAAAGCGTTCACCACTTCGGAACTACCCCCCGCCCTTTGGGCGTACCCCTTCAAAGAAGGGGAATTCGTACGGCACTCAGAAAGTTGGATTGCACCCCGATTCAGAAAACCGGGGCATGGTGGGCCTTGCAAGGGACGTGAAACCGGGTTATATTTGAGGTGTTGTATTTTTGTTGTACTCGTGACCTGTAAAATAGATTGAGGAAAAATCATGCCAAACATTCAGCCGATTTATGGAATTCGATATAATTTGGGACGTGTCGGAGCGTTGTCCGATGTGGTGGCGCCGCCGTACGACGTGATTGGCCCGGAATTTCAGGACGAGTTATATGCGAAACACCCCAACAACGCCGTGCGTCTGATCCTGAACAAGCAGCTTCCGACCGACGACGAACAGAACAACCGTTACACCCGTGCGAAGAAAACGCTCGATACGTGGCTCAAGGAAGGGGTGCTGTTTACGGAATCCGATCCGGCGATTTACGTGTATCATCAGATTTTCGACTACGCCGGCCGCACATACACCCGGAAGGGATTCATGGCGGGGTTGGAAGTGCAGCGTTTTGGCGAAGGATGCGTGTTTCCCCACGAACAGACACATGCCGCAGCGAAAGCCGACCGCCTGATGTTGACGACCGTGACCAAAACGCAGCTCAGCCAGATTTTTGGTCTGTATCCCGACGCCGAGTCGCAGGTGCAGGCTGTTCTGGAGAAGGCGGTGGAGAACAAAACGCCGTTGGAAGCGGTCGATCATTTGGGCGTGACGCATCGGATGTGGGTCGTGACGGATCCGACGATCATTTCGGCGGTGCAGGATAAAATCGGGAAGAAACCGCTGTTCATTGCCGACGGGCATCACCGTTATGAGACGGCGTGCAATTACCTGGACCACCTGCGGCAGTCGGGAATCCCGAAAGACCATCCGGCGCACTACGTATTAACGATGTTCATTGCCATGGAGGATCCCGGACTGGCCGTGTTGCCGACGCACCGATTGTTCCCCGGCGTTCCCGAATGGACGGCGGAAGAACTGGCCGCGAAGCTGGGCGATTGCTTCACGAGTCGGGTCGCAGGCAAGGGGGCGGAGTTTGGCAAGGAGGTCTGGAAAGACCTGGAAGCAAACGGGTCTCAGGGGGAGATTGCGTTTTACACACGCAAAGACGACACATGGACGCTTGCCGCGTTGACCGAGGCGGGTGAAGCGAAAATGGCCGAAGCGGACGTTGCGGGAACGCATTCCGAGGATTGGCGGAACCTGGGCGTCAGTATCCTTCACAGGCTGGTGTTGGACACGCTGCTCGACCAGCCGAACGCTCCCAAGCCGGTGTACGTGCATTTGGTTTCCGAGCTTGTCGACGAAATCAAGACGGGCGCCTACCCGTTGGCGGCGGAAGTCATGCCAGCGACGGTGGAAAACATCAAGACGCTTTGCCTGGAAGGGGAGCGAATGCCGCAGAAAAGCACCTATTTTTATCCGAAACTTCTCTCCGGGCTGGTGTTCCGGAGCGTGGAGTAAAGCACTCCGTGGGGGAAGGGAGGCTCCATGGGACGCATCCTGTGCGTGATGAATCAGAAAGGGGGCGTGGGGAAAACGACCACGGCCGTCAACCTGGGGGCATGTTTGTCGCGTGCCGGGTTCAACACGTTGATTGTCGATTTGGACCCGCAGTGCAATGCCACCAGCGGGCTGGGGCAGAAGCCGGTGGAGCGTCACCCGCTTTTGACCGGTGCGGTGTGGAACACGGCGGTGCTTCCGACGGGATGGAGCTGCCTTTCGGTCCTTCCGGGGTGTCGCAGTTTCGCGGACGTGTCGAAGCTGGCCAGCGAGGAATCGTCGCGGCATTTGCAGACGTTGCTGACGTCCGGCTTGCATGCCTACGATTTTGTGTTGATGGACTGCCCGCCGTCGTTGGGGCCTTTGACGAAAACGGCGATCGCCTGTTCCACGCAGGTGCTGATTCCCATCCAGTGCGAGTATTACGCGATGGAGGGGGTGGCTCAGATGGTGCGTGCCATACCGAAGCAGATGTGGTACGAGAATGGAATCCTGCTGACGATGGTCGATCCCACGCTGGAGCTGACGTACGAAGTCGAGGAGCAGGTACGGGAATTTTTTGGGGGCGCGGTTTATGAAACGGTGATCCCGCGGGATGTGGCGCTTTCCGAAGCGTCCAGTTTTGGGAAACCGGTGACGGAGTACGCGCCGCGGAGCCGGGGTGCTCGGGCGTATATCGAATTGTGCATGGAGGTACTGGAGAATGGCCAAGAGTAGACGACTGGGCAAAGGGTTGGAAGCGATCCTCAGCATGGACGACACGTCGGTAAAGACGGAAGAACCGGCGGTGGAAACGAAGAAGGCGTCGGCATTCGACACGTCGCTGGACGACGATCTGTTTGAGATGCCGAAGGCGGCGGTGTCGCATAAAACGCTTGGGGAGTACATGGGTGAGGAACCGGTTTCGGAGGAAACGTCTGGTCCGACGCTGGTGGCGGACAAAGATCGCTTGCAGTACGTGCCGGTCGATCGGATTGACGCGAACCCATGGCAACCCCGTACGACGTTCGACCCGAAAGAAATCCAGCTTCTGGCCGAAAGTCTGAAAACGCACGGTCTGATTCAGCCGATCATGCTGCGTCCCAATGCCGACCGGTTCCAGCTTATCGCGGGGGAACGTCGTTTTCGTGCCGCCGTCCGATTGGGCTGGAAGGAGGTTGTGGCAAGGGTCGTGGAGGCGAACGACCGGCAGATGTCGGAAATCGCGCTGATCGAGAACCTCGACCGAAAAGACCTCAACCCCATCGAAAAGGCGGTCTCGTTCCAGAACTATCTGGAGCAAAATCAGTGTACCCAGAAGGAACTCGGCGACCGGCTCGGCATCGACCGCTCCACCATCGCGAATTTCATCCGACTTCTGGACCTTCCCAAAGAGGTGCAAAAGTACCTTTGCGACGGAAGCATTTGCGAAGGACACGCACGTGGACTTTTGCGGTTGGCCAAAAAACAGGACCAGCTCGACCTGGCCGAACGGATTGCCAACGAGTCGCTCAGCGTTCGGCAGGTGGAGGTGATGGTCAACGAGTGGAATGAAGAACACCCGGCAGAATTTGCCCCCCTTACGCCCGAACGAGGATTCCGCGACGGACCATCCATCAAGCAGAAAGCCGCCCCCGACCGGGAATCCCGCTCCCGTAAAAAAAGTCCGCAGATTCTCGATCTGGAACGCCAGTTTCGCGAAGCACTGGGGCTGAAAGTCAACCTTGTCGCCAACGAACGTGGCAAAGGCCGGATGGAAATTTTCTTCCGCAACCAGGACGAATTTAACGATTTGCTCGAATACTTCAGAGAGTAGTTGGGAATTAATGGTTAATGGTTAA
>JAUNBJ010000042.1 GCA_030535245.1 Planctomycetia bacterium
TTATCAATTATCAAAGCGTTTTATTTTTTCTCCACGAGCAACCCGGCGTGTCCGCATGGAATGACCGCTCGTCCGTTTACGAAAATGGCCAGTTCTGGATGGCCTTGGAGGGAATATTTCCGGAGCGTCTGGGGTTTTTCCGGATCTGTCACGTCCAGAAAATGGATGTTTCCGTTGCGGCGGTCGGTAAAACAGATCGTCTGTTCGTGGCTGCTGGCTTTGCCAAAGTAGGGCAACCCTTCCACCGGAATCCACGTAATTTCCTCACGAGAACGTTCCTCCGCTTCCTTCAGCAGGCCATATCTTCCGTGCTGGAAGAAAAACAGCGTCTCGCCAACCCAGCATGCCCCATCGTAAAACGAAACTTTCTCCGGGAACGTTACGGTTTTGAGCGTCGGCACAGGGCCGGAAAAATCGTACCAGAGCAGCCCCGTTGACTGCGTTACGCAAGCCGTCAGACCGCTTGGGGATACGCCATCCACAAGGTCCCGTCCGTAGAGAATGCCACGATGATTCTGATCTTTCCAGACGCGTTTCGGATTCACGGGGTCAGAAATATCGAAAAAGAACCGTATCGAGTTTCCCGATTTCGCGATGAGCCATTTCTGGGGATCGGGAACCGTGACCTGGCGTACGGGTTGGCCGGTGTCGAAATGGTTGACGGGAACCGGTTCGCCATCCTCGGCAAGGCGATAAATGCCGACGCCATTGTCTCCCTCGGCAGTGAACATCATGTTCCCGAAAATCTTCACGTCATACGCAAAACCACGGGTCGCCAGCGTGCTTTTCACCACCGGCGTTGGGCCGTTGATATCGACCAGCAACAGTCCCTCGCTCCCGGCGGCCAGCCAGACCAGCCCCTCTTTCCACGCTGCCGCAGCCAACGCCTGCCCGTCGGTCGGAAGGATGGCAAAATCCCGCACAAGCGCCTCGTCGAACGGCAAATCCGGACGCACCGGGTCGGAGAGCTTCGGACACTCCCGTTCCGCCGGAACCCGCCTGGCAAGGGGCGTTTTCACCACGTACAGCCCGTTCCCATGCCCCGCAACGTACAGGCACCCATCCCCCGATTCCACCGAACCTGCCGCGTCGGGATTCCCCGTCCGTTCGTTGGTGGGAAGCACGCAATGCCCCACGCATTTCGGGTTCGCCGGGTCGGAAACATCCACGCAAAAAATGCCGTTAAACGAATCCGACACGTACGCCATGTGATGATCGTCCACCGTCACGCCCCAGAAATCGGGGTTTCGGTGGACCGCCTGCGCCGGGAACTTCAATCGCCCCAACAGTTTCGGTTCCCTGGGGTTTTCCACGGAGAAAATATCCAGCCCGTGCCCGGTCGCCGGAGCCTGCCTTAATTTGTGCGGCCCAGTCGCAGCGTAAGCGATATTTCCACGTACGTAAACGCCGTCGCCCAGTCCATCGAGTGCACCGGAACCGATAATCGCCGGATTTTTCGGATTCCGCACATCAATGATTGTCAGTTCCCGCGACCCCCAGTCGCCCGCATACAGAAGTCCGTTGGCAATATCCACCGATTGCGCCTCGCCCGAAACGATGAACCCCAAATGCCGTGGATGGTCCGGATCGGAAATGTCGATAAACTCGGTTCCGAACTGGCGTTGGCTGACATAAGCCACGTCGTTGTCACAGACGATTCCCGTCGCCAGCTCCATCGTGTCGTAATGTGCCCGCAGGCGGGGACGGTCGGGGTCGCGAATATCCACCACATACATCCCGCCCATTCGCGACGTGATGTACAGGTTTTCTTTATAAACCACAACCTGCCGCCCTTCCGTCAGGCCGTAGAGCGACGCGGTTTTCTTCGGAAGCATCGGGTCGGAGATGTCGTAAACGGTCAGTGCTCGTTTTCCTACCGCGAACAGCCGATTCCCGGAAATCGTCACGTCGGAAGCTGGCGGCGCGTCGGCCACCTTCACGACCGGAAGAAACGGCCCGTAAACCGCCTCGTCGTGCTTCAGGGCGAACCCGTCGCCTCCCCAAACTATTCCCGCAAACACGGCCCAAAAAAACATGGAAAAAATGGGTTTCATTGTTGTGCCTTTCTTGTAAATTTGCAAAATCCGCCTGAGTCTGGCAGAGTATCTCTAAAGATATACTTATAATAAAGAACAACCATACCCCTTGTCAAGGAGTCGGTTGAAAAATTTAATCGTTTTTGCCAAATTTTAATAGCCGAGGTTCTTTTCAACGCAACCTTCCATCCACTCCATTGGAAAGCAACCCGTTTTCCACCGCCCCTGCACAATACCTTTTGGATATGTTATGATGGATGAAACTTTTACGAAAGGAGTTTCCATGAAACCGTTATTCCTGTTTTGTTGGTTGGTTCTTGCACAGGTTGCGTTTGCCGAGACGGTGGTATTCGAGAAAGTCGGTGCCGGGCAGTTCGGAAAAAATCTGCTGGAAAACAACGAGGGACGCGCGTACGAAACGTACGGTCGGGCGTTCTCCATCACGCTGAATCAGAAAACGCCGCTTCCGATTCGTGCGACGGCGGAAAGCCGTTCCGAAGGGGTTTCCGGGGGAATCAGCGCGGATTACTCGATTTACATCGACATCATTTATGACGATGGTACGCCGCAGTGGGGCATCACCGTGCCGTTCACGATGAAAAAAGAGTGGGAATCGCGTTCCGTGGAGTTCCTGCCGGTCAAGCCGATCCGGTCGCTGACGATGTACCTGATGTTCCGAAATCGGGAAGGGAAAGTCTGGTTCCGCAACCCGACGTTTGCCGAGGCACGCGTGGAGGGAAACGCCGTGCCGTTTTTCACCTTTGACGGCTGGCCGGTTTGCCGGAAAACATCCCTGGAAGCGAACAAAATGCACTACTGCGTTCGGGACGTGTCGCAGGAAGGGGATTGGATTTTGATGGAAAAACAGGGGGAACTCTGGCAGGGGGCGGGGATCGCGTTCGACGGCAAAACGGTGCGGAACCTGAAAGGGGGCGACCGCTGCGTGACGTTGGCCTGCGTTTTGCCTTTTTCGGAGAAAATGACGACGCTCTTTCCCGAACTGGGAATTTCCGAGCCGGTAAGTGCTTCGGAAGCAGGTTTCCTCAGTTACACACCCGCCGGCATGAAGAAGATCAGCCGCCTGCCGCTGTTGGGCGTCGGCAACGCGAACGGCGAGCACTGGATCGGAATCGACCCGGATCGTCCGGCCCTGTTTCGGCTTTTTTACAACCCGGAAATCAACGCCCTGTGTGCAACGTTCGACCTCGGTTTTGTGGAGGGGAACGACGCGTGCGACCTCTCCGTATTCACGTTCGACCAGCCGTCCGGAGGGATGCGAACGGCGTGGAACACGTACATGAAACGATTCCCGGCGGCGTTTGCCCTTCACCTGCCGAAAGACGAAACGACCGGCAAATACCCGCAGGGAAACTGGATGCCGTTTGCACCAATCAGCGTCCTTCCCCGGTTTGAGGATTTTGGTTTCCGATTCAAGGAGGGGAACACCGAAACGAAATGGGACGACGAGCACGCGATCCTCACGTACCGCTACACCGAGCCGATGACATGGTGGATGCCGCTGAAGGAGGAAGAAATTTTGCCGGGAGAGGACGTGCTGGAAGCGGGCGTCCGCAAGGCAGAAAAAATGGCGGCGGAGGGGAAAAACCTGCTGGCCGCCGGGTGGAAAAATTCCGTCATGCACGGTGCCGACGGGAAACCGGCAGGGCGGTATCTCGATACGCCATGGTGCAAGGGGATCGTCTGGAGCATGAACTCCGCACCGGGGGTGGCGGCACCGTCGGATTTTTCGTCAAAATGGAATCCGGATGTGGCGAAATGGTATTACGAAAGTCCCGAACGGGGGGATCAGGATGGAGAATACATCGATTCCTCGGAAGGGTACGTCACCGCCGTGATGGATTTTCGCCAGGAGCATCTGCGGGTCGCGAAAACACCGCTGACGTTTGACGGGGAAACGAAACGACCGGTCATGTTCCGCGGACTGGTCACGTACGAGTACGTTCGGAAAATCTCCGAGGAGGTTCGCGCCCGTGGAAAATCGATGATGGCCAACTCCACACCGATTCAGCTTTTCTGGCTCGCTCCGCTTTTGGATATTATGGGCACGGAAACGAACTGGAATCGAAACGGTCAATGGACTCCCATGTCGGTACGGGAACTGCGTTATCGACGGATGCTTTGCGGGAAGAAACCGTTCTGTTTCCTTCAGAACACCGATTTCACGAAATTTTCCCACGAGTTGGCCGAAAAATACATGCGTCGCGCCCTGGCATTCGGGATGTTCCCCGGATTTTTCAGTGCCGACGCCTCGACGGGGCAATATTTCCGAACGCCGGAACTTTACGAGCGGGATCGTCCGTTGTTTCAGAAGTACCTTCCCCTGTGCCGCATGGTGGCCGAGGCGGGCTGGGAAAGCGAAACCGGCGCCACGGTCGATGTCGCGGACGTTTGCGTTGAGCGGTTTGGCGATTATTTCACGCTGTTCAACCCCACCGACAAGCCAGTGACGTGTCACCTGAAATGGGACGTGCCGCGGACGATTCGAAACGTCTGGCTTGGCCAGGTTGGGGCGGAGGGAACGATCACGCTGGGAGCCGAGGAGGTGCTGGTTTTGGAAGCAACGCGGTGATTGCCGGGATGCGAAAAATCTCGCAAAGCCGCTTCGTCCTTTGAAAAAACGGCGACTCCACCCCCAAAACCAGCGACAGGATGGGGAATGGAATCGCCCTCTGGAACACTACTGTTGCGTCACGAAAATAAATCCTTGTAGCCATAGTAAAAAGTTTTGGGAGGTGGGGTCTGGGGAGGAACCGCTTTTTCAAAAGGGTTCCTCCCCAGAGGCTGGAAGCGTGATAGTTAAAACGATTGCGCTTCCAGCCTTTTGAGAGGAAACATTTTTGAAAAATTGTTTCCTCTCAAACTCTCCTTCAAAAAACTTTTAGTGCGCTCACTGCGTTCGCTTTTATTAATATTTATTTTCGTGACACCGCACTACTTCGGAAAATGCAGCGTAAAACGCGCTTCCCGGGTGGTTTCGGAAACGAGCGTCACGGCAAGGACGTTCCCTTCCTGTTCGGTTTGAACCTGAACGGTAGCGTCGGAATCCGCCTTCACGCAGGGGGTTCCGCGAGTCAAAAACCGTAGCGTGGTGGGGTGCTTCTCCACGAGCTTCACACGTCCGGAAAGCGTCTGGCCGTCCCATTGCAGGTCGGTCAAATCGACGGCCCCCTGGGTGGTGTGGCGGTCGCTGCTGAGGAACTGCGGGTGGTTCTGAATCGGATGAACGGCATAAAGACGCACCGAATGCGGGGGGAGTTTCGCCCGAAATTCCCGGCTTGCGGTGGTCAGCGTGTTGGTCCAGAATTCGTACAACGCATATTCCTGGTCGGGATTTTGTCCGAGTTCGGCGAAGGTGAACCCCTCCTCCTTTTCCGTGTCGCTCCAGTTAAATACGGCGACGACGTTCCAACGCAAAAAGGGGCGGGCGACGGCCAGATTCCAGACGGGGAGCCGATCCCAAATCGAGTACAATTCGGACGGATGAACGTCGCACACCGGCAGGGCCTGTTGGATGAGGCGAATCCGTTCCGGGGGGAGTTCGGCCAGCTTGTCGCCGTCGAACGTAACCTGTCCGGGAAGGCTGACGACGGTGGTCGTCACGCGGGCTTCCTCCAGCGAAATGGCGTCGTTGACCATGAGCGTATCGGGATCGTTGTACGCGATAATGTTGTGGGTGTAAAGCCGCTTGAGCGTTTCTTGAGCCTGTCGCAGGATATTTTCCCACATGACCGGTTTGTTGGGCTGCACAATGTCGGCTCCGATTCGCGTTGCGTCGGCAATGAGCACCCCCGGTGCCGTCACGCTGGTGCCGCAGGCCAGGATAACGGCGTCGTCCCCCAGCCCGGCTCGCAGGTTGCGGAGGAATCGCTCGATCCAGTTACCATGCTTCGTGTCGGCCAGAAGCGGCTGCAATTCCGGCTTCCACGTCTGCTGTGTGGGGTAATACGAACCGATGGACATGCCGTCGATCTTGAAAAATTCATACCCCCAGTCGCGGTACATTGCCAGGATCGTACGAAGGTGGGCCAGGACTTCGGGATGGGAGGGATCCAACGTGTACTTCCCCGCCCACGTCGATACCGGGGTTCCGTTGGGGAAGTGCATGAACCACGATCGATGCGATTCGTAAAATTCCGGATTTCCCGTGCCGAAGGGGACGATCCACATGCCGGGACGGAAACCGAGTGCCCGAAGCTCGTCGGCCAGTTTTTTCATGCCGTCGGGAAATTGTTCCTCGTTGACTTCCCCGTTGATGTTGTAGAATTTCGACACTGGCAGCTTGTCGGAGTTCCCCTGCCACGACTCAATGGACCAGAATTCCATCCCGAACGGCTGGAAATATTTTTTCCCCAGTCGGGCTTCCGCGAGATTCTCCTGGGCACCGGCCTTGTCGAAGTAGATGTTCCACGACATCCACCCGGTCGGCGGAGACGGACACCGTTTTTTGTCAATTGGCGTGTAGTGCGGCACGTCGCGGTTCCGGAAAAAGTCTTTGCGGACATTCACCCCAAACGTCTGAACGCCGTCGCCCGAAAGCTCCAGAGCAAATTCCCCCGGCTTCCGCGTTTCCAACCGCACGACCGGCCCACAGATTTCGACCAGCGTATCCCGCCGGACGGAAAACAGGCAGTCGTTCAGCCACGAATCGGCCGGCCCCGAAGCCATGTTCACCACCCGTCGCCCCGGAATCGGTCGGAAACGGCAGGGGAACGCGTCCGGCTCGAACTGCACGTCGGGCCGAAAAACGAATTTCCCGTCGAACATGCGGGCCGTGGGGTGGACGTGGAACTCCAGCGCATGCCCGTTCTGCTGAAACGAGATGTAGCCGATCACCGTCTGCCGCGAATCGATAATGCTCAACCGTCTGGGGCCGTTGTCCCGCGGAAGCACGATCCGGTACGTTTCCTTCTTCGCGTCCTCAATCTGCTTCGGCGTCTGGTACGAACTGCCAAAATCCGCACGTGGGGGAATCCGCACAAACTCCGCTTTCCCGGAGAGCCGGACATTTTGTTCCTCGTTCTGGAGCGTCAGCACCGAGCTATGTTCGTCAAACGAAATCAGCCACGGGCCGAGAACCAGCGTCATCAAAAGGGTGGTGGTCGAAGTCATAACATTCCTTTCCTTTTCATTCTTCTGCAATCAAAAACGCACGATCAACATACACCGCCTGAACGTCGTCCGGTCGCTTGGGGGGCGCGAACCAAAGGTACATCGTTCCGGTCAACTCGTGGGTGCCCAGGTCGATGGTTCGATATGCGGAACCCCGGATCGCATCGACGTTCAGCACTTTGTGGGCCACGCTCTTTTTCGCCTCCCAATCGTAAATACCGAGCGTCATGGCGGTTCCCTCCGTGGCGGTGGCGTCGCAACGGACGACAGCCCAGACGTGCCACTTGCGAATCTTCGCGTTGATCCCTTTCGGGAAGGAGAACGACGTGGCCCACTCAAAGTGATTCCCCGGCATTTTCACCGCACGTCCCTCCGAAGCGGCGGGGTCGTCGATTTTTTCACCATATCCCTTTTCGCGTCCGTAGATATTCATCGACGCGTCCTGAATGTCCAGCCAGTGGGTGTTGGCCCAGTCCCGCTCCAGCTCCGGCAGCTTCGCGGCATCGGCGGGAGTTTTGGGGAAACGGTTCAACAAATTGTCCTTGTACTGCGTCCAGTTCGGATCGTGCCACGATTCCCGGTACGCCCTGGTTCCCTGCGATTCCGCGAACGCCAGCAGCTTTTCCGCCGCGTCGTAAGGATTTTTCGGCCCCCAGAACTTCTCGCCGTTCAGGGTGGCGTGAAGCGAAAGCTCGTGCCAGCGGAGCAGCAGGTTCATGTCGTACGCGAACAGTGCCCGATCGACCCGAACACGGAGCCGATCGTCGTTTTTCACCGCGTCGCGTGCTTTTTGAACCGCCACGTCGGCCGCTTTCAAGGTTTCGTAATCCAGCCAACCTGCGGTATTTTGCAGGAAACACCGCAGGTTGTAATCGGTTTTCTCCGCCGCGTCGTGGAGGATTTTCAGGTACTCCTGAAGGGCTGGCCCCGCCGGACCGTAAAACCTGTCGAAAAACTCCTTCCAAAGGGCGTCGGCATCGGCGTCCGGATTCCACATCAGGTGTGCGATAACCCATGCCCGCGCATCGACAAAATCCCCGACCGTGGTGAAATTATCCCCCTGCTCGAACAGGCCGATCGTTTTGTTCTTCACGAAAAACCGGATATTCTCCGGCAACACCCGCATGTTGGGGTGCGGGATCAGGTAGTGCGAAAAGTTCGTCACGTAGTCCCACACGAAAAGCTGCGGCGCGATTTGGCTCCACCCTTCGATGTCGTCTTTCAGCGACCGGTTCAACATCCCCGTTTCCAGCGGCTGGAGGAACGAACACTCGATCGTACACAACCGCACGATCACGTTGTGCCGGGGCCTTACCAACTTCGGCGGCTTGCGGGTATACTGGTACGCCAGCGTATCGACCCAGACGTTCGGAAACTCCTTCTCGATCTCCTCCGCCACCTGGTTCACGAACGTGATGAGCGTTCCGGAGGGGCTGTCGTTGGCCTGGTCGATGGCCCGACACTTTTCACACGTGCAGTACCCATGCCAGTCGTTCTGGCTGATGGAAATAATGTTGCATTCCGGACGTTTCCGAAGCTGCTCCAATGCGTTTTTCACCAACTCCCGCCGCATTTCCTCGTTCGTCAGGCAGAGCTGCGTTCCATGGTCTGAACGCTGTTCCGGGGAAAGCGACGCGAGAAACGCCTCCGTTTCCTTCGACTTGCCCGCCCAGCCCGGAATGCCGACTTTCCGCACGCCGTCGATTTCAGAGAACCATTCGGGATGTTCCTTGAAATATTTCTGCGGCGGGATGAGCGGATAGAACGAATGCACGCCATACAGATACCGGAAATGATCCCCCCATTCGGGAGTGATCTGGCAGCTTCCCCCGTTGCAGCGGCAATGAACGGCAAACATTTGCTCGTGTGCCCCGCGATAATAGGCGTCACGGCAAATCAGTTTCGGGGCGTAACGTACCTCCGGGGCCTTCACAATCAGCGTCGGACGGTTGGGAATGTCCGCCTCTTTCGCCGTCCACCACCGACACCCCACGAAATCTTCCAGAAACGTCACCACGGAATACAACACCCCGCGTCCTGGTTTCCCCGCGAACAGGATATTACCGCCCGCATCGGTTTTCAGCACGATTTCATCCGCCCGGAACGCCGTGAAATCGACCTCTGGAAAACGTTCCTTCGCCGCATCCGTCTCGCCGACGAACAACGTTTTCGCTCCCGGTTTCTCGACCAGCGGAAACTCCGCCCCCGTCACCTGACCGAGTACCGATTGCAGCTCCTTTGCCGCATTTTGCGATACAACGTCGTGTGCTACGACGATTCCATAATCTGTTTTTCCCTCGCGCGAAAGAACGACCTCCTCCGCGAAAAGAGGAACGACGGTTCCCAATAAAACCCAGAGCATGGTGAGATGTTTCATGACGACTCCTGTCTTGAGGCTGGAAAACGAACGAGACCACACGGAACCAAAAAAATTCCCATGGGCTCAGGTGGGGAAAACTCCATTCTAACCCATGGGAATCGTTTTTTCAAGTGGCTGGGGAATTTCAGTTCCTGGCGACTGCGGAAACGTCGAGAAGCTCGATGTTTTGCGACAGGAAATCCTCCTTCAGCAATTCTTCCTTCGTGTAGTCGGTACTGAGATATTTTTTGTTGTCGTCCACAAACACGGTGACGATCGTCGCTTCCTTCGCCTCGGCGTCGGACAGGGCGTTGAGCAGCCGCATCGCACCCAAAAAATTCCCCCCCGACGAAATACCCACACCCAAACCCAGCTCCCGCGACAGTTTCTGCGCCATCAAAATCGCGTCGCCGTCGTCCACCTGCACCACTTCGTCGAGCTGATCCAGGTGCAAAATACGGGGAATAAATTCATCGGAAATCCCCTGAATCCGGTGGAATCCGATCTTGTAACCGGTCGAAAGCGTCGGCGAGTTGGACGGCTCCAACGGGTGAATCCTGGCACCGGGAAAGAAACGACGAATGTACCGCCCTACCCCCATGACCGTACCTCCCGTACCGACCCCCGCGACGAAAGCGTCCGGGATACGCTGAATCTTCGCAAGCTGCGCAACAATCTCCGGGCCGGTCGAAACATAATGCGACTCGCTGTTGTCCTCGTTGTCGAACTGACGCGGCAAAAAGACATCTTTCTCCTCTTTCGCCATCTGCTCAGCCAGGGCAATCGACCCCAAAAATCCCCCCTCCTCACGCGAAACCAGCCGGATTTCCGCCCCGTAACTCCGCATGAGGTTCTTCCGCTCCGGACTCATCCAATCCGGCATGAAAATCGTCACGGGATGCCCCATCAGACGCCCCAACGCCGAAAACGAAATCCCCGTGTTGCCGCTGGTCGCCTCCGCAATCGGCGCCTCCGGCTTCAGCGTGCCGTTCATATACGCCTTGCGAAGCGTATGGTACGCCATGCGATCCTTGATGCTGCCGGTCAGGTTCAAATATTCCGGCTTCGCAAACAGGGAACGGGGATGCCCCTTCCATTTAAAATCAATCTTCAACAGCGGCGTGTTACCAATCAGGCCGACAATGCCTTCCAGTCGTTTCAGTGAATCCATAATCCCATGTAAAAACAGGTAAAATTCCAAAGATATAAAAACAGTATCGATTTTTATATCTTTTTCGGCTGAAAGTCAAGGGGAGTTTAACGAATTTTGTCAGGATTGAACTTTCGGCAACTTCCCCAAACCCCATTCCGGCCCCACGAAGCGGTTTTAGAAGGTATCTTCCGTGATTCCAAAACCGATCTCCTTCACGGCGGCAAGCACCGTTTCGGAAGGGACATCCCCTTCGACGACCGCGATCCCCTGCTCCCACTGGACCGTCACCGCGACGACCCCCGGCAAGGCACGCAGGGTACGCTCCACAAACGACTGGCAGTGCGAACAGGTCATTCCAGTGACACGATACGTTTTTTTCATGATTTTTTCCTCCCAATGGGAATGTGAATGGGACGCTCCGCCCCAGTAACGACGAACCAACGCGTTGAAAAGCAGCCCCACTAAGAGCATGCCACAAACGCCCTTGAACCAGAATCCGGTACGGCAGCAGCTGGCGTGGTCGAGCGTGCCCGGAACCACCGCAAACCACTCGCGAGGACAGCAAAGGTCCAGGAACGCTCCGGCCGACAACGCCCCGACGACCAGCGTCAGCAGGTAAATCCCAAGCGTTTTCCGGCCCAAAACCTTCCCCACGACCAGCATCGACGCCATGTTGGTGGCCGGCCCCGCCATGAGCAGCACGAACGCCGCACCGGGTGAAAAACCTTTCAAAATCAGTGCCGCAGCAATCGGAATGGAGCCAGTGGCACAGACGTACATCGGAATCGACAGCAGCAAAATCACGAGCATTCCCAACCATGGGATGTCGGAAAAACGCTCGAAAAAACCGTCCGGGATCGCCACGGTAATCCCCGCCGCCAGCACCAGCCCCACGACCAGCCACTTGCCAATGTCCTGGATCATCTCGACAAAACCGTAACGCAACGCTTCCACCCAACGATTCCGGCTCTTTTCCGGCTCCTTTCGAGCAAAACGAGACGTCGTTTCGGCCTCCTCCAGCACGCATTTTTGCACCAGCTCCCCGGCAACCAGCCCGGTCAACAGCGCCACAAGCGGACGCACCATCGCAAACGGCCACCCCAGAATCGCTCCGGTGGCAAGAATCGAGTCCACCCCCGTCTGCGGCGTGGCAATCAGGAACGAAACCGTGGCCCCCCGCGAAGCTCCCTCCTTACGCAGCGACATGGCGGTCGGAATGACACCGCACGAACACAACGGCAACGGTACCCCCAACATCGCCGCCCAAAACACCGAACGAAAACGGTCGTCGGCCAGATATTCCCGCGTGATTCTCTCCGGCACAAAAGCATGAAGCAGCCCGGCGATCAAAAACCCCAACAACAAATACGGGGCCATTTCCGTCAATAAAAGGAAAAGGGCGACCCCAAAAGCGTTCATTTTTCTTTTCTCCATTTTGGCGTAAAAAGAGGTCCCGCGGAAGGTATCGTTTCCGCGGAACCACTCAGGAGCATGTCAAAGTCGTTCACATGACACATCCATTACTATACCCCATTTTAGGGAATTGTCAATTAGAGGCGACTAACTTTTTTAAAAATTTCCCAAAATTTTTGGAAAGAAACCGCGAAGCGAGTCATCTTTCGGTGCGGAACTCCGCGAACGTGACATCTTTATAAATCGCGATAAACTCCTCCAACTGACGGATGGAAGCGAGGTCGGACTCTACCAGCCGCGGGAGGTACTGCTGGTGGGAGACGAAGATCTCTTTTTTGGGAAACAGGCGACGCTGCGGTTCGATTTCAAGTTGAAGCTGCTCGATAAGCGAGCCGGACTTGAAGACGATTTCGTTGACGATCATCCGTGCCGGCAGGGTTTTGGCCGCCGGATTGAGCATCATCCCCACCTTGCACGACATATCCGCAAAACGGCGGTATTCCTCCAGCATTCCGTCCCGCGACGGTTTGATGGGGATCACCTGATACTCCAGAACCGGGGATTTGAAGGAGTATTCATTCTTTTGATTGTCGAAATTGATCGCGAATTTGGGGACCATGTAGTCCCGAACTTCCGGCTTTTCGTTGGTTTTTCCCCATTTCAGGTATTCGGCCACGTACGCTTCTACCTGGTCCATGGGTAGCCGGACTTTTTCACGTTTTTGAAGGTCCAGAATATAAATGACCTTTTTTTCAAAATTGAAAACCGCCACCTGCTGGCACTGTCCGAGATAATCGTAGACCAGTCCGTCGTGGAAAAGGGTTTTTCCATCCAGAATATCTTCTTTGGAACCCATGTTCGTCACGCGATTGTTGACACGGAAGTCGCACGCCTGACCAAAAATCTGCCCGCAGAATCCCACCAGACAAAGCAGGCTCACCCAGGTTGTTGGAACGTTCATGTTTCTTCAAAGCTCCTTTCTGTATCTCCAGAATACCCGAAAAGGGGGAGGATGTAAAGAGCGATTTTTTCGTTTGGCAAAAAACAAGAGTTCCCTGCCCCATTGTACTTCCAGCCTCTTGGCAGAAAGCGTATGGGAACGATGCTGTCTGGAACCGTGGACGGATCAAAGCGTAATCCCGGAAAACAAATTACTAAATAAATAAAGCGGACACAAAAATGTCCGCTTTTTCTTTGACCTTAACGGCCAAGGATTAACTAGATGCTGACCGAGGGTGGTAAATCGCTCAGTCTGTATAGGATTATACCACTACTCTTAAGCGTGTCAAGGGGTATCCCGAAAAATAATTCCTGCAAATTTAGAGGGCACGGTCGTTAGCGTCGGCTTTTAAGCCGTTCGGATGGATTCTCGTGGTGCATGGCAATTAAAATCCATCGCTTCGGACGGTGCAAGCGGCCTAAAGGCCGACGCTAACCTTGCGTGTTTTCCCAAATGCACCGATTCGCCGCATTTTGCCTAAACTCGCAACACAGATTGGAAGGCACTCGGTTCCTTAGTAATTGGTAATTGATTGGGCGTGTGCCGCTCCGCACCCGGGGTAGGGAGGCCAGAAGCGCAAGCGTCTGCCTCCCGGTGATGTAGCAACCGGCGGAAGCCGTAGTCGCTCCCGGTCGTATCGGGCGGCGGAAGCCGTAGTCGCTCCCGGTCGTACCGGGCAAAACTTTTTACGATGGATGCAAGGGGTTATTTTCGTGACGAAACGCTAGACGAGGGGGAATGGTTTCGCACGACATGGGGGGCAATATTACCTGGCAAGAACCTTTCGTTCTTCTTCGGCGAAGAACCGGCGCTTGTCGAGAAAATACTGAAACGTCCTGCTTTCTGAATCGGTCCACGTGTTCGCTTGTGCATAGGAGCCGCAGAAAGGAACCGCCAAATCGATCCAGCATGCCACGGTGCGTTTCTCATCGTCGGAAAGCTGAACGTTGTAGTGTGAAGGTTCCAGATAGTTCATCAGCGGACTTTTCGGCGAACCGGTGAATCGTGGAGGAAGCATTTCGGCACGTCCACGCGGGTCGATCCACTGAACCCACGGATTTTCATCGTACAAACCGTTCGTGGTCAGAGCAAGGTACGACCGGGTAAACGCACGCTTGTACTGGCTATTTCGGTTGAGTTGGTATGGACGATGGTCGACCACTTCCCCCGTCAGGCACAGCTTTGATCGTTTCTCTGGATCGGAGGAATCGACTTCGCCGGCATGGCACTTGACGCAATGCCGATCCAAAATCGGCTGAATTTCCTGCGTGTAGCTGAACCCGTTGACAGGGGCGGTGGGGTTCACATCGCAGGGACGGTTGACACCGAGGTAGTTCTCGACCGATGCGAGGCCGCTTTCTTGATTCAGCGTGGTCAGGAAAGGGTGTGTTTTTCCCGCAAAGGGTTGCAATTTTTGCGGAGGTTTTCGCATGGCCAGCGTAGGTTTTCGCTGGTCGGTCATAAGTACGTCGTTCTTATTCTCGTGACATCCCAAACAGGCGAACGTTTCGCCTCCCTGGAGGGTGGACCAGCTTCGCATGGTTTGAACGCACCACCCCTTTTCGTCGAGAAGTTGGAAATAGACAGGCGTACGTGCGGGGACCTGAAAGCAGCAACTGCCATCCGGCTCCACATCGACGACCCCCAGGACATGCTTCACGTCCCAGCTTCCGTTATTGAACGATACAGGGGTCTGTACCGAGCCGCCTCCGGTTTCCCCATCGTTGTGTCCCACACCCATGCGTGCGGGGCGGTATTCCATCGCCACGACACGAAGCTGTCGAATGGTTCCTGGTTCTACACCTTCCAATCCAGGGCCTAAATAAACATTTTGAACGTAGTACACCCCCCAATTTTCTTTCGCGTTTGCACCACCAAATTTCATGGGGGGAGGAGTTCGTTTCATCACCGGCACGATTCCTCCCGTCCCCTGCCACCGGTCGAACGCCAGCAATTCCCGTTTTCCCTCGGCATCCATAAAATAGGCACCAAACGGAGGAGACAACGGCCCCTTCAGGAACTGGAATCCTTCTGGCTGGAACGACACAACGTAGTGTTCCTCATCAAACGCGAACGGGAAGGAGAACTGGGGCCCATCTTGCCCAAAAATATCCAGCTCGAAATCGGTCCAATTTCCTTCGATAATCGGCGATGCCTTCCGTCCCGGCGTACGATCGGGGGACGCGCCCGCCACATATTCGATTCCACGACCATGCTTTACTCCTTCCCTTTGATCCAGCAGCGCCAACTTCCCTTTGTGCAGGACGTGGTGCCCCGAAACGATCGTAACGATTTTGCTCGATCCTGGGATTCCCCGACTCTGAAGCAGCGAAGCGGGATAGGTGGCGTTGTTCCCATAATATTCCGTTTGGGCGGTGCCGTCTGGGTTCATCGAGAACAGTGGGTGCAGGTGGTACGCGTTCCGGTCGTTGTATTCCCATCGGGTATAAAGAATCCGCCCATCCTCCATCACCTGCGGGTAATTTGTGTCGAGTTGATCGAATGTCAATCGTCGGATATCCCTTCCATCGGGTTTGCAAACATACAAATCCGAATTGGCCCGCAACCAACAGTCGTTTATCTGCACGCATCGCGTCGAAGCAAAGAGAATCTCCCCGTTGGGTAAAAAGCACGGATCGCTGTCCGCACAGGGGTAGGTCTTTCCATCTTTTTGGGGTGAAAACGTGATTTGCCGAATTTCCCGTGTCTGCATATCCATCGTGTAGAGGTGGTAGTCGTCGGTCTTGAAATTATCTCGCATGGAAAAGACCAACGTCCTGCCATCGTAGGAAAGATTCGGGTAGTAAATCGCCCCTTCCGGCTTTTCCAGAATCACTTCGTTCGTGACCGAACCATCCTCATGAAGCGTTAAAATACAAAGTTGTCCTCCTGGTTGAAATGCGGGAGAAAAGTCTTGAATCTGCTCGTCCGTGACATCGTATTTCCCAGATAAACCGGACATTCCCCCCAAAACATGGTGTTTGACGTAAACGAACTGCGATGTTTTCCCGGCGAGATATGCCAGACGCGTTTTCCGCCGTTCTTTACACGCCTGGACGTACAGTTCCTTCCAACGGTGGTCGCACCCCGGAACGTTTTGCGAAAGGAGTTCCTCACGTATTTTCTCAAACCTTGAAAGGCATTCTTTCCCTGTCAGCTCGGAAAACACTTTCCGCGTCATCTCCGCCTCCAGACGGTTTTCCTTTTTTGACAGGAAACAACTCGCAATATCCAATCCCACGTCCTGATACATCCAATCCCGCACCAGACGTGATTTGGGGAAGGCCGTCTCAGGAGCGTTTTTCCCCGGCATCTCTTTCGGAAGTTCATCCAACACGGTGACTTCCGCGATCTGGATGTTCAGATTTTTCCCGTCGCCCGCTAACGTATCTCCACGACGCGACAATGTTTTGGAGTAGACTCCCCACCATGGTATGTGGCAGTTCTTCTGATACGAATCGTTGACCTGAACCCCCAAATACCGTGTTTTTGCTGGCTCAAACGTTACATAAAGATCGTCCGAGTTGTTACGCGGTGGCAACTCCACATTCTCTCGCAGAAAATGTTTTTCCGTCCCCTGGGGATCGGAACAGGTAAAAAGACTCACATTTTTCGGCCCCACGTTCACCCATCGGTTCCGCATGACGAACCGCACTGCCTGCCATTCTCGCGTCTCTCCCATGTCCATCACAAACACCGCCGTTACGGGGGCTTTCCCAAACTTGGGAGACACGTTCGGATTCGTCCCCAGACGTGTCGTGTCCAAAAGACAGGAATACGTCGTCCCGTCGCCATCGAACATCTTGTCCACCGTCGATCGCTCGGAAAACGTTTCCGCATCCGTCCAGATACTTTTCGGCGAGTATTCTCCGGCCATTGCCCAAATACTCAAACACCCAAACGCCAGCAACACCCTATCAAAACGCATTTTTGCTCCTCTTTTCTCTCTCAAGGCGATCGGAAACAGATTACTCCGTAAACGTGACCACTTTGCCGTCATTCCGGCTCCCTAAATATCGGAAAACATTCTCATAATCAATACTGTAGGAAATGGATTGTACCGAACCATCGCACATTGCCATGCCCAAAGAACCCGCATGACAACTCCCAAAATTCCGGTAGTACGATGCCCCCTCACGATCCTGCATGGGACAGTGCATGGGGACCTCACTTGTGGATCGGGAATACGTCCAACGATTCGTGTCCGAATCATACCCCTGATAGGCGGTCTGATTGTCCCCACCATCCGTGCCCGTTTCGTACAACGTCGGACTCAAATATTTCTCGCCCAACAAAAACGTGTTGCTCGTCCCATCTCGTACCGAGGCGATCGACACTTGACCATGATACGCCATCGCTCCGTTGGAATCGGAATCCGTAAACTGCCATGCCGTAAAGGTCGCCATCTCACCTGCGGACATCGGTTGGCTCGCACTCAAACGCCCCAACGAACCATTGTTGGCCGCATAGTCCGTTTTCACCCCCATGCTGATTTTATCGGAATTGACATACGTTGTTTGGGCCGTGTACAACTTCACCGAACGACGGGACGGACATAGCAAAAAACCAAGCGGCGAACCTTCTCGCGTCGTTGCCCCCGCCTTCTGCTCCGCAGTCACTTCGTCCGGTTTGCCGTCGGCTCCCAACTGATACAACGCGTTCTGCTCCATGAAGGGTAACAACGAAAAAATCCATCCTCCAGGCTGCTTCACGCCCCCTCCACGCTCTGGATCGCCACTCCAACCATAATTCCAACCTGCACTCGGAAAATACCGATTCTGGCTTTCAAAATTCAAACATGCCAACGCCAGCTGCCTCATCTGATTGCCACACTGCATCCGCCTGGCCGCCTCCCGCGCCTGCTGCACCGCTGGCAGAAGCAATCCCACCAACATCCCTATAATCGCGATCACCACCAACAACTCCACCAACGTAAAGGCCGCCCGGTACGACCGGGAGCGACTACGGCTACCGCCAGTTACCAGTGGCGTCGGGAGGCAGATGCTCCCCCCAGGCCTCCTCTTTTTTGTCGGAATGGATACGAATCGCTTCACCGTCCCCCCCTTCCTTTCCGCCATAAAATCCATCCAAACCCCATAAAAATCAGCACCCATGTGCTTGGTTCCGGAACCGTACTCTCCACCAGAATGCCGGATACGGTAATCGCTCCATAGGGTGTAAAGTCGTACGCCAGATAGTGAGAGGCCAGATCGTCCAGGGAGAGATTTTTCATCCAAAGCACCCCATTTTCCGCCACGGTTTCCAGCGAACCGTAGGCATCTTGGTTCAACAACTGGGAAAACTCCGTCAGTTCCACATCCGTCATGACCTCACCACCGTTGAGCAACACCCAACCGATTCCCTGAATACGGTCTTCTTCTCCCACCATTTCCAACCACCCAAGCGATCCCAACGCAACGTTTTCCTCCAACGTCATCGATACCCCATCTCCCGTAACGTCAATCGTTCCTTTTTTCTTTTCGGCGTCAAGCGTGGCGTTGATACTCCATATTCCGTTGGTCGTACCTTGCGTGAGTTCCCAAACGCTGGACGAATCAAGCTCTGGTTCGACATAGATTCCCTTTGAGCGAATCAGGGAATAGGACGACGCGTCCATCAACGCCATCCCCCCGGCAATACCCGCTTTGACATCGGTCGTGTAGAAATTCTCGTTGGGCGTGGTGGTGGTACTTTCCATACCCGCAATTCCCCCGGAAGTGGCGAGGAATTCAATCGTGTTACGGGTTCCCGAAGGTGCCGTACCCATTCCCCAACGGGTGTAGTTCATGGTGTAATCGCCGCCGATGAAAAGATACGTTCCTGCCCCAGCGCTGCCGGACTGGATCGAACCCGTTCCCGCCACATTCACCGTTCCTCCCGCCACAATGAGTGTGCTGTTGTAATTTTTCAGGTTATTTCCCGTAACGTTCAGCGTCCCTCCTGTCAGGATGGTGGTTAAGTTGGTGAACACCGTATTGCTGGCGGAGCTGTCAATATTCCACGTTACCTCGCCACCGGAAATAGCGATTTTCGTATCCTGGAGCGTGTTGGCCTGGCTCAGTCCGTTGAACACCACGGAACCGCCGGAAACCTGAATTGTCGTGCCTTTAGCCGTGTTGATGTTGTCCACCGTCACATTCGCGTTTCCAGAAATGGAAAGCAAGCCGGTCGAACCATTTTCCAACGCCACGCCACTGTCGTTTACGGTACTGGTCAAATTCTTGATATACATCGTGCCGCCGGAAATCTGAATTTTACCTGTCCCTCCCGAACTTTTTCCCGCCAGCCTTACGGTGTTGTTGAAATTCACCGTGCCCCCCGTCTGTTCAAACAACGCGTTGTTCGTCGTGAGATAGCTCGCATTATCACACCCGGCAATCACTGCCGCACCCGTGACGTTCAACGTACCGTTTTTCATCTGAATCGTGCCATTTCCCGCGTTGCGTCCGACGGTCAGGGAACTGGTATTGGAAATGGTGGCACCTTCGGCATCGATGACGAGCGTCCCCGTACAGGCGTCATTGCTGTGCGACACGGAAATGCGTTGAAGCTCCGTACCGTAACGAATCGTGGCAATGCCCCCGTTGTTGATGTACCCAACGTCCGCACTGCCAGGAGCCGCTCCGCCTTGCCAATTGGCCCCGTTGTCCCAGTAGCCTTCTTCAGCGTTCCAGTAAATGTCCGTTGCAACACACGGACGCGTCCCGGAAAACAGAGCCAGTGACAACAAAAGCCCCCACAAAATGACGATGTGTAACGTTTTCATCCAATGTCCCCTTCTTTTCGTTTGACAATTCATGACAACCCTGAGCGTATCCAACGCTCCTTTTAGTTATTTATAGTCAACAAAGATTCCCTCCGCAAGTCTCTAAATGCCTAATTGCGACTCCATACCTGTCTGATTGCGACAATGTGATTTTTCGGGGAGAAACTCTTGATTCTTTTTTCATCTTGCATTATAATCTCTCGGAGGATTTATGCAAATCGAAACCTGCTAAATTGCGACTTGAATACCAGTGAATTACGCCATGGGAAAAGAAATGGAGCCACGTCGCGTGGCAATTGTCGTGGAACTGTTTAACAAATTCGGCTCGGATATTTTCGCCGGAATTGGACAGTACGTTTATGAACACCCGCATTGGCAAACACGCCATCACGATTTTGTAATGGAAACCTCTCCGCCGAAATGGCTCAAAACATGGAATGGGGATGGGATCATCGTCCGGGATCGCACGGGGAAAGCATGTAACGCAGCTCTTTTGACCCAAGCGAAAGTCGTCGATCTGAGCATCCTTCGTCATCCTCAAGTCCCTACCGTTTTAACCGACCAATTCCAGGCGGTGGAGCTGGCCGTGAAACATCTGCGAGAACGATTTTTTCAGAACCTGGCATTTGTGACGATTGCTGGTGTGCCTTTTTGCGACGCGCGAAAAGACGCATTCCAACAAATTGCCGGAAAACATTGCCCCATCTTTACCTTTCCTGTCAATCCGCTGTCCAAATCCTTTTCGGCCAATTCCGACACCGAATCGCTTGGAAACTGGTTGGAATCCCTCCCCAAAGCAACGGGAATCGTCGCCTGCTACGATCCGGTGGGATTGAAAGTTTTGGAAACGTGTGCACAACGGAAAATTCCGGTTCCCGCTTCGCTTGCGGTCGTTGGAATCAACAACGATGAGGTCTATTGCCAGCTTGCCAACCCCCCCATGTCAAGCGTCGCCCAGAACGGTTACCTGACAGGATACCTGGCATGTGCGTTGTTGGAGTCTCTGATGAATGGCAATCCACCGCCCAGCCCGCCCAGCGTCCGTTCCCATGGGGTGGCGGTGCGACGATCAACGGACACATGGGCTATCGAAGACCCGCTTCTGCTTCAGGCCGTGCGATTTATCCATCGGAACATCTCGTCGGGAATCGATGTCTCTGACGTGGCAAAGCATGTGGGTTGCTGCCGTCGAACGCTGGAACGGAGGTTTCAGAAAACGTTACATAGCTCGGTACTGGAGGAAATCCAGAAAACGCGACTCCAAACCGTCTGCCAGCTGCTTTGCGAGACAGAACTGACGGTGGAAACCATCGCACTCAAAGCGGGTTTTCAAAACTCCACCCACCTGCACCATCTCTTTCGGGATCGCATGAACGTAACCCCTAATCAATACCGTCGAAAATTTCGCCTGTAGTGTAAAGGGGAACCTGGTTTCCTCGCAGCGGGAGCGGACGACGAAAAACCTGTGGGCCGATTCGTGGCTCTTTTTGCAGGCTCCGAGGTTGGACGACGCAGGGAAAATCCTGCCGGAAGAATTCAATCGTGTTACGGGTTCCCGAAGGTGCCGTACCCATTCCCCGCCTTGCCAATTGGCCCCGTTGTCCCAGTAGCCTTCTTCAGCGTTCCAGTAAATGTCCGTTGCAACACACGGACGCGTCCCGGAAAACAGAGCCAGTGACAACAAAAGCCCCCACAAAATGACGATGTGTAACGTTTTCATCCAATGTCCCCTTCTTTTCGTTTGACAATTCATGACAACCCTGAGCGTATCCAACGCTCCTTTTAGAAGTTACCTTACATTCTCATTTGAATTTGTGTTTCTATGAAGGTTACAATATCCATCTCTAAAACGGACGTTGCACAGAAAATAATTAAAAATTTTTGCGATCAATATCGTAGTAACTCTTGACTTTTCAGTGCTGTCGTGTTACGATGAACGGTTGGTTGTTGATTTGAAATACCAAAATTCCAAATTTCCCCAAGAATCCCAAACAACAAGGTGGATCCATGAAATTTTTCAAGATACGGGTTCTCATTTGAATTTTAGTTTCTGCGATTAAATGGAGCTAGTGTTCCGTCCCTCTTATAAATTATGGCAATGTCTACGGAGGGGTGGGCGTCCTCGCCCACCAAAAAAGGCGTTAGCCTTTTCCTAACCTTTTGTTAGGGCTTACGCCCTAATGGGTGGGCGGGGACGCCCACCCCTCCGAAAACTTTTAGACGAATATTATTTATTTTTTGGACACAGCACTAGTGTGACAGGCACCAGTCAAGCCTCCCCCGTAGTCGCGGGCGCGGCGGTTCTTGCCCAACAATTGGCAAATGAATATCTTGGACGTTCTCTCACCGTCGAGGAATTCAAAAACTTGATTCAGAGCACGGGGGATACGATTTACGATGGGGATGATGAAGACGACAACGTCATTCATCATCGCGACGAAAATGGGGATTATTATGCGTATAAGAGAATTAACGTATATCAACTTGCCAAAGCAATTTACGCAATGGGGGCTGGGACGGACATTGGCGATACGATCTCAACAGCAGAGTTGGTGTCGCTGAGCAATAATTCATACGCAAAGACAGACGAAATCGGGAACGGTATCTACGGAACCAAAGATGTGGACATGTACAAGGTATACATGTTAACAGACAATACATACACCTTCACAACGTCGCTTCCTACAGGTGGAACAAGTGTTGATACGTATATTCGACTTTTCGATTCCAACGGAACGCAGCTTGATTATAATGACGATGGCAATGGAACTTATTCCCAATTGAGTTATACTCCGACTTCATCTGGCTACTATTATCTTGGTGTTTCGTCTTATAGGAACAAAACTTATTCGGCAACCCTTTCCGGTCTGGCAGCCAACACGACGTATTACGTTAAAATTAAAGCAAACGGAAACGGAACGACTTACACCGATTCCGGTTATTCCTCGTATAAGAGTGCAAAAACAGAACAAGCGACAACGGCGCTGACAGGACTAACCCTTTCGACGAATTCTCCGAAAGTGGGGACGGCGATTACTGCCACCGTTTCACCATCCGGCGCGACGGCAACGTATCAATGGTCGTATGGTTCCACCACGACAGGCACGTTCACGAACATTTCCGGCGCGACGTCTGCTTCCTACACGCCCACCGCAACGTATGCGGGTAAATATCTCCGCTGCACCGCGACCGGGACGGGGAATTATACGGGAAGTGTCCGTTCCACGACAAGTTCTGTGGTAGAGAATGTAACGGCAACACCAACGCAATACGCCTACACGGAAGAATTGGCGATGCTGGCTTACACTTTGGAGGACTATAGCTCCTATATCACCGAAGGAAGCAACCTTTCGCTTCTGGTATCTGAGCAATTTCCTGATGGGATACCATTTACACTTGATAAAATTTTTGTCGACAAAAATACCGATTTCGACGCATACGCACTCACCCCGAATAATAATAACTATCCTTCTATTTTGGTGTTCCGTGGTACTTATGACGAATTGGATTTTATTGAAGATCTGAATCCGAACGGAATTGGAATCAATCAATATCAAGCGAACAAAACAACGATCCACAACTGGATGAAAAAACAAAATGGCGTAATCCTCACGGGGCATTCCATGGGTGGTGCAATGGCACAGTTGTTCGCTTCGGAGTACACCAGCACAAATCTCCAGGGGGTTATTACCTTCAATTCGCCGGGGATTTGTCAGGAACTCGCCAGCACATTTGAGACGAATTGGAATGGGAAAGCCTCTTTTCCTGTTGTTGAACATCACGTCACAAGCGGAGATATTGTTTCGCTCGCAGGCGAGGCTTTTTTGCATGGGGATGTTTATCTTTATTCGTTCTATACAACTCCCACCAGCAGTGATTACGATACAACGAAACATTCATCAATGAAAACAACGGACTTGGATGTAATCTTTTCCAATCCCTATGGGGATGATTATTGGTTTTACACTCAACTCCCTAACGACATAACGTTTTCCGTCCTTTCATCGGAGGATTTCAACGCAAGTTCCTACAACTACAACGACTCAAGTTACGATACGTTTACAACATCGAAATTGGAAGAAAAAGGTCTGGAAGAGTATGCTTTGATTACACAATGCCGCAGCGGGGTTGAATTTTTGCGACAGCACATGTTGGAATATGGAGGTACCACCTTTACCATTGACGAGGGAGTCAGAATTTTTGCAGAGGACCTTCCACAACTCTATGCAGAATGGATCGGGGCGATACAACTTTCTACTCCAACGCTCCATTCCGTGACCGCGACGGGAAGCGATTCGATTAGCGTTTCGTGGAACAGCGTTTCCAACGCGAGCGGATATACCATCATGTACGCAACGAACTCATCCTTCAGTACGGGGGTTAAAACCCAGAACATCACCTCTGGATCGACGACTTCCGCAACCATTTCGGGTCTGGCGCCTGATACGACGTACTATTTCCGCGTGAAGGCGGTCGGGACAGGGAATTATACCGATTCGGGGTACTCGTCCGTCGCGAATGCGAAAACGGAGAAGGCGACTCTCAAAACCCCTGCCCTAACGGTAGCTCCGGCGGGTAACTACGAGTTGAACCTCACCATCGGTACGTCGCCGTATGCGGACTATTACAAGGTGGAATATTCGCGTACTTCGGACTTTAGCAGCGTGGTTTCTCGGACGTACGCAGCGGCGGGAACGTACAAGTTGACGGGGCTTGCGCCCAACACGATGTATTATTTCCGCGTCATGGCTTTGAGCGATGGCGAGAATTTGCCTTCCGCCTGGTCGGCCACGACGACGGGGTTCACGTCTCAACTGGCGACGAGGGAGGCTGCCTCGACGGTCGTGACGACGACGCTGGATGTCGTGAATGCGTACGACGGGGTGATTTCGCTACGCGAGGCGATTTCTCACGCTGCGGAAGGGGATATCGTGACTTTCGACGAGTCGATGCGGAACGAAACGATCGTTCTCAACGGGTCGTGGCTGTATTTGAATAAAGCGGTCAGTCTCGATGCGGGGGATAAAAACGTCACGATCGACGCGGATGGGAAAAGTTCGGTGCTGGTCGTGGATGTTTCGTCCAAAAATCGTCTTATGCTGCGAGGTTTGACGTTCGCCAATGGTTATTCGGAAGATTATGATGCTGCGGGGATTACTATTTATCGTGGCGCGGTATCCATCGTGGATTGTGTGATACGGAACAACACAAACGTTTCGAGTATCATCGGAACGGCATTAAGAGTTGACTCCGATTCCGAATTGATCGTTGAAAATACGAGGTTCCTCCAGAATCGCACGGAAGATAGTTCTTCTCCTGGTACTACAATCTTTCTGCGGAAAAAAGCCACTTTTGTCAATTGCGAAATAGCGCAGAATGATGGAAATGGTGTCGAAATTTTGTATGCAGGTACCTACACCTTCACCAATTGTACGATCGTTGGCAACAGCGGCAGCGGCATCGATGGATACAATAACTCCTACACGGTCTATAATTCCATCATTACTTCGAACATTGAGGACGATATTGTCGGAAAGGCGAAGATAACGAACAGCATTATCGGCACGCTATACTCTGGCAACAAGACGACGCTCAAAAACACCCAGACTGGCGTAAGGAATCCTGGATTTGCGAACCTTCCGGACTTCAGCAATTACGAGGAGTGGCTTGCGGTTCGCGATCAGGAGTGGGATTTGTCTTTGGCGGCGGGGTCGAGTGCGATTAATGCGGGAAATACCAAGCTCACGACGACCGGAAAAATGGCTCAAACGGCTTCCGACGTTGCCGGGAACGCGAGATTTCTGGGAAGCAGCGTCGATATTGGAGCATACGAATTCCAATCGTCGAGCCTGAGGAGTCCTGAAATTTCGATCCAGAAGGTGGGGAAAAATATCCTCGTCAGTTGGGATGCCGTTGCGGGGGCGGATTCGTATATCGTGGAGTACCGCATTGCGAACGCCACAAAATGGACGGTAAAAGCGGTCAAAAAGGGGACTTCGCTCACGATTAGCGGCAAGGTTGGGAGCACGTACGATATTCGTGTCGCCAGTGTGGCATCTTCCGAAAAATCCGTTGCGGACACGAGCGTTGTAACGCTTTACGCACCGCTTGCGACGCCGAAGTTGAAGAGTGTGAAAAGCATGTTGTCGGACGAAACGTTTGCCGTGGATGTGACGAATTTGTCCAACACCGCCACGTCCATGACGGTGGGGCTCAATGGGGTTTATGAGACGTTCGAGATTGCGAATCAGCAAGGCGGCGTGGTCGTGAACGGCGTGAACGTCGCGTTTGCAAACGGGCGTCTCTCCTTCTCGAATGCGTCGAGCTACACGAGCTACAAGTTGGAAGTCAGCGTTTCGAACGAGTTGAGTGGTTCCGCCATTGCGAAACTCAGCGTCAAAACGACAAAGACGACCTACAACGCCCCCACAAACGTGACGGCAACCGTTCGAAATGCGACGGAAATCGACGTTTCGTGGGATGTGGCATACGGGAAGAATTCGACGATTGCCGCCTCGAAGTACACCGTCCAGTACAGCACGGACGGCGGCACCAAGTGGCGTACCGGCGCGACGGTCTCGAAAGGCGCGACGACCTGCACGCTCAAGCGTCTGACAGGCGGGACGGAGTACCAAATCCGCGTTTTGGCCGTAGCCGACACAAAATTCCTCGTTTCTCAACCGAGCAACGTTGTCACCAAGACAACCCTCCTCGCAACGCCAAAAATCAGTAGCGTAACGAGTCCCGCCGCCGGTCAGATGAAGATTTCGTGGAACAGCATCAAAGGAGCCGATAAATATGAGATCCAGTATCGTGTCACGGGCACGGCCAACTGGGATTCATTCGAAGTGGAATCGACGGACGCATGGAGTTATTCGTGCATATTCTGCGGTTACCCAAGTGACTTAGGGTACGATTTTCGAATCCGCGCGGTTTCCGCAGTTTTGCCGGACACCCTATCCTCCACCTGGTCCGACGTGAAGCCTCTCCTGAAGGTGAGGTAGCCACGTCCATGCCGACTGCGCGAGCTACCGCTCGGTTGAAAATAGTTCGTGTCGTGTTGCTGAGGCAATGGGCGCAACCCCATTTGCTCCCGGTCATACCGGCTCGAGAACGTAGTGAGCGCACTAAAAGTTTTTTGAAGGAGCGTTTGAGAGGACCCGGTACGACCGGGAGCGACTACGGCTTCCGCCGGTTGCTACATCACCGGGAGGCAGGCGCTGGCGCTTCTGGCCTCCCTTATTCTATCGCGTTTCCTCTCAAAAGGTTGGAAGCTCGGTAGTTTTAACTATGACGCTTCCAACCTCTGGGGAGGAACCCGGTACGACCGGGAGCGACTACGGCTGCCGCCGGTTGCTATATCCCCGGGAGGCAGGCGCTTACGCTTCTGGCCTCCCTTATTCTATCTCGCTTCCAACCTCTGGGGAGGAACCCTTTTGAAAAAGAGGTTCCTCCCCAGACCCCACCTCCCAAAACTTTTTACTAGTGTTCCGTCCCTCTTATAAATTATGGCAATATCTACGGAGGGGTGGGCGT
>JAUNBJ010000043.1:0-21944 GCA_030535245.1 Planctomycetia bacterium
TACCCCTTCAAAGAAGGGGAATTTGTACGGCGCGCAGAAAATTTGATCGCACCCAAGATGGAAACGCCCATGCCGGGTTCCCTTGACGAAAAGGGAAATTTGCATTAGAATCGCAACATAGAAAGTTTTTTTGGATGAATGGCCGAGTGGTCGAAGGCGACGGTCTTGAAAACCGTTGACGGGTTTCCTGTCCGGGGGTTCGAATCCCTCTTCATCCGTGCAGCCCGCTTGCGAAAATTCGCAGATGGGCTTTTTTTGTGGCACATGAATCCCCCGCAAAGACCGTCCGGAAGATCATGCGTCGCCCAGTCGTCATCGCAATCAGCGGAACGTGAGGATCAACTTCTTCCCCATTCCCTTGGCGACCTTTTTGAGGAAGGCAAGGGAAGGGTTGTAGTTGCCCGATTCAAGCCGGGAGAGGTGACTTTGCTGAATCCCAATCCGCTCGGCAAGCTGGGCTTGCGTCAGCCCTTCCTTTTGGCGCAATTCAAGGATTTGTTCAATCAGGGCGTATTCCGGTTCGAGCGAATCGTACTCTTTTTTGAATTCCGGGTCTGTCATTGCTTCCTGAAGCAAGTTTTCAAAATCATCCATGGTTTTCCTCGTAATCTTTCTTGTACCTGAACGCTTTTTTCAGCTCCTCAACAGGCTTTCTTCCGTTGAACCTCGTATAAAATTCTATTTCGTAACGCATAACAGAATTGTACCATATAATTAACATCCCGTCAAGCAAACGGGGGGATTGGGTGCCTGCAAATTTAGTGGGTACGGTCGTTAGCGTCGGCCTTTAGGCCGTTCGGATGGAATCTCGTGGTGCATGGCGGGTAAAATCCATCGCTTCGGACGGTGGAAACGGCCTAAAGGCCGACGCCAACTTTGCGTATTTTCCCTGCATTTTACCCAAGTTCACAGCACGGATTTGAAGACACCCGTTTGAATCCCTCTGTCAATCGTTTCCCTGGCAGTGGTTTCGGTACTGGATCGGAGAGCAGCCGACTTTTTTCTGAAAGGTATGAATCAGATGCGAATGCGACCAGAACCCTGTTTGGGAGGCAATGCTGCTGATTTTCAGCTCCGTCTCCCCCAGTAGCTCCTTGACCCGTTCCAGCCGGGTCCGAATGATTTCCTCGTTCATGGTATGTCCAAACGCTTTTTTGAATTTTCGCTCCAGCGTCCGGCGGGAAAGTCCAATCGCAGCGACAATCTCCTCCAGCTCCACCCCCTGACACGCATTTTCCCGAATCATGTTGAGAACCTCCACCACGTCTTGGTCGTCCACCACGGTTACATCGGTGGAGCTTCGGGTGTGAACGCCCAACGGTGGAACCTTCACCGGAAATTCCGGAACGCTTTCTCCCGCAATTTTCTGGCAGAGGATTTTCATCGCTTCGTAGCCACTCTTTTTTCCATCCATGATGATGCTGGAAAGAGGTGGGGACTGAATCCGGCAAAACCATTTTTCGTCGTTGACTCCCAGGACGGAAACGTCGTACGGAACGCGGATTCCGTGCTTCTTGCAAACTTCCAGAACCAGTCGGGCATGTAAATCGCTTGCCGCCAGCAATCCTACCGGTTTGGGAAGGGTATGCAGCCATCGCAGGAACCGTTTTCGCTCCTTTTCCTGCCAGGATGAAAAGGGGGCCATGTCCGATTCCTGCCGTTCAAAGTAGAAACCTTGTTTGCCACGGTGTTTCAGTGCCTTTTCAAAATATTTTTTTCGACGGTGCGTCCAGAAGAGCTTGCACTGCGAAAAATAGGCGAAGTGCTTCAGGCCGCGGAACAGAAAGTGCTCGATCGCCATATCCATGAGGAGTTCCAAGTCCTCCTCCACGTCCGAAACGCAGTCCAGACAATGCACTTTGATGTACGGAAGTCCCAGTTTCTGAAGGATTTGCCGCGTCTGGGGAAAGGTATCTCGAACGATTACGCCGTCTCCTTTCCAGCACTCCACCCATGGCGGAAACGCTTCGGTATAACCACGAAATTCCAGATCAATCGAATGCCCCTGCTCAAAGGCATACTGGGAAATACCGTCGATGAGCAACCTCCCAAACCCCTGCGAAGTCCCCATCAGCAACAAAATCTGAAACTCATTTTTCCAATTCATTTTTTTCTCCAGACGGTTTTTTTCCAATACCATGCATTCTGGCATGTATTTTTCTCTTGTCAATTGTAAATAAACGTCAAAATATTGCAACCAAACGCCAAGAACTTGACAGAAGCATATCCCAGCCTATGATGGAAATACCGAATGAAAATGTTTTTCCGGATAAAAATTTCCCTTTTTCCCTTCCTCAGGACCGATTTTTATGTTTACCCACCTCCTTTCCATCCTTGCGGGAATCGCTTTTTTCGCCTCCCTCTGGCAGTTCTGGCTGGGAAACGTCGCCAACGGCGGAGCGTTTCTGGCACTGGTTCTTTTTCTGGCGGGAATTGCCCTCCAAAAAATACCGCACCTGAAAGGAACGTTTTACACCTTTCTCGTTCTGGCGGCCGTTTTGATTGGAATGTCACGACCGGAATGGTTCCTGGAATGGAGCGTTTCGATTCCAGCCCTCGGTCTTTCCGTGGAGCGTCTGAAATGTACCGATACGATCATTCCTCTGTTGCAAATGGTCATGTTTGGCATGGGGACACAATTGACTGCCGGAGATTTCCGCAGCATTGCCATCCAGCCCAAAGGGGTGATCATCGGGATGGTTTCGCAGTTCAGCATCATGCCGTTGAGCGGGTTTTTCCTGGCGACGCTTTGTTCGCTTTTGCCGGAAGAATATGGTTTAGGACCGGAAATTCTGGCGGGGATCATCCTCATCGGCTGCTCGCCAAGCGGCATTGCCTCCAACGTGATGGCGTTCATTGCCAAGGCCAACGTGGCGCTTTCCGTAACGCTGACGTCCTGTGCAACGCTCGTGGCACCTGTCGTCACCCCGTTTTTACTGAAAACCCTCGCCGGGCAGTATATTGAAATGGACTTTCTCCAGATGACTTCCGACATTACGCACCTGATTATTTTCCCCATCATTGCCGGGCTTCTTTTCCGCGTCGTTTGCAGGAATGGGTGGAATGTTCGTCGGGAAATCCCGCACATGCTTTTCTACACCGGAGCGATTCTGGTCATTCATCTGCTCTTTGCGCTGGCCGGACTTTATCCGCTTGCCGAGGGCCTGTCGCGGGGAGGAATCCTTGTGGCGTACTGTGTGGGAGGTTCTTTTCTGGCAGGGCAGATCCTCCATCCGGTGCTTGCCCGTCGTCCCTGGTGGCTGGAGCGAACCATCACGACTTTCTCCGCCCTGGCGGTTTGTGCCGTCGTTCTGTTTACCGTCGTGGTGGGGCGGGACGCACTATTGAAAGTCGGCGGGATTCTCATGGTCGTCTGTCTCTTGCACAACCTGATGGGCTACGTTCTGGGCTACCACCTGGCACGTTGGGCGGGGATGAACGAACGCGACCGACGAACGTTGGCTATCGAAGTTGGAATGCAGAATGGCGGGCTGGCGACGTCGATTGCCGTGGGGCTTGGAAAAGTCGCCACGCTGGGGCTGGCCCCCACGATTTTTGGTTGTTTTATGAATGTTACCGGCTCCCTTCTGGCGGCGCGATGGAGCAAAAGGCCCACGCCACAGGACTCAGCCATGAAAAACGAAGCGGAATAGCAAAATATCAAAGGAGTTTTTATGAAAGCAGCAGAATACCTCCGGGCAGGAGAACTCGTTTATCGGGAAATTACCGATTCCCATCCCGGCCCTGGAGAGGTGAAAATTGCCGTGGCATGGTGCGGCATTTGCGGAACCGACTTGCATATTTTTCAGGGGCATATGGACCAACGTCTCTCCCCACCCCAATCAATCGGCCATGAAATGAGCGGCTGGATTGCGGAAATCGGCGCCGACGTAACCGGTTGGCAAGTGGGGGATGCGGTGACGGTACGTCCGTTGGAAAATTGTGGAAAATGCCCCACCTGTCAGGCGGGCTGGACGCATATTTGTGAAAATCTCCATTTTTTGGGAATTGAAACGCCGGGCGCTTTCGCGGAATATTGGACGGTTCCCGCATCGCTTTTGCACAGGCTTCCGGCGGGCATGGCGATGGAGGTGGCGGCTCTGGTCGAACCTCTGGCGGTGGCCTGTCACGATGTTCGGCTGGCGGACATTCAGGAAAAGGATTTCGTGGTTGTTTTCGGGGGTGGGCCGATTGGAATATTGATCGCTCTGGCCGCTCGAAAAGCGGGGGGGAAGGTTACGGTGGTGGAAATCCAGCCCGCACGACGGGCGTTTGCCCAGGAACTTGGTTTTTCCGTGCTCGACCCCCAGAACGAGGATGCGGTGGCCGCCGTTCGAGACGCCACGGGAGGAAGTGGTGCGGACATCTTTTTTGAAGTCAGCGCTTCCCAGGCAGGTGCCGCCGCCATGACCGCCATGACGCGTCCACGGGGAAAAATTCTCGTCGTGGGGATTTTTTCGCACCCCGTTTCGGTCGATTTGCACAAATTTTTCTGGAAAGAGCTGCAGGTTCGCGGCGCACGGGTTTATGAAAAAGAAGATTTCGATAAGGCCATTGCGTTGGCGGCTGGCGGAGAGCTGCCCTTGTCGCGGCTGATTACGAAAACCTGGCCGCTGGCGGAGATTCAGGAAGCGTTTCGATACTTGCAGAACGGAAACGACGCGATGAAAGTTTTGATTCGTTGTCAGGAAGGAGGTGTGAAATGATACTCGACGCGTTCCAATTGAATGGAAAACTTGCCCTGGTGACTGGTTGTCGGCGGGGGATTGGGAAGGGAATGGCCCTGGGACTGGCGGAAGCGGGGGCAGACATCCTCGGTATCAGCCGCAACCTCGAAACTGGAAGCGACGTTCAGCAGAAAGTCGAAAGCCTGGGGCGGAAATTTTATCCCTACACGTGTGATTTTTCCGACCGGGCCGCCCTTCAGAACGTGATTGCCCAAATCCAGAAAGAGCATCCCCATGTGGATATTCTGGTCAACAACGCGGGGCACATCCTGCGTCGTCCGGCGGCGGAGCATCCCGACGAATACTGGGACACCATCCTCGCCACGAATCTCGACGCCCCCTTTTTTCTCGCCCGAGAATTCGGACGTCAGATGGTGGCGCGTGGGAGCGGAAAGATTATTTTCATCGCCTCCCTGCTGACGTTTCAGGGGGGAATCAACGTGCCCGGTTACGCCGCCAGCAAAGCGGGGATTGGCGCCCTCGTCAAAGCCCTGGCGAACGAATGGGCTTCGCACGGGGTTCAGGTCAACGGAATCGCTCCCGGCTACATTGCCACCGACAATACCCAGGCTTTGCGAGACGACCCCGAACGAAGTTCGCAGATTCTCCAACGCATCCCTGCCGGACGGTGGGGAACGCCGGAGGATTTCAAAGGTATTGCCGTTTTCCTCGCCTCCTCCGCGTCGGATTATGTGAACGGCTCCCTCTATCTCGTCGATGGCGGATGGATGGGGAGGTAGGGGAATTGATAATTGATAATTGATAGTTGATAGTTTTGAGAAAGGAACTTGTATGAAAAAGACCTGTATGAAAAAGTTTGGTTTGTGGACCTTTGTGGGGTGTGTGATTTTGTGTGGGCAGACGCTTCTGGCACAAGACAATCCGGCGCTGGACGTGCCGCAGGTGCTTGCGCCGCTGCCGGAAAAATACGCGGACGAATTCCGCAAATTCCAGGGAATTCCCAGCCTGGCCGTCACGAGTAATGAGGACATCTGGGTCACCTGGTACACCGGTGGTGTCACGGAGGACAAGGACAACTACGTGGTTCTGATTCGGAGCCGCGACGGTGGGAAAACGTGGTCGAAACCGCTCTTTGCCATCGACCAGCCCGGTGAACCGAGGCAGTACGATCCGTCGATGTGGTACGCACCGGATGGAAAGTTGTACCTCTACTGGTCGCAACGTCCTGGACATGCCTGGGAAGCGGACTTGTGGATGATGTGCACCGCCAATCCGCACGACGAAAAGCCCGTTTGGAGCAAGCCTCGCTTCATCACGCAGGGTGTCATGATGAACAAGCCGATCGCGGACTCGCTGGGGCGTTGGATTCTCCCCGTTTCGGTCTGGAATTTGCCATGGGCGGGTTACGCTCCGTCTGAAAATGGCCGTCCGACGGTGGCTCGCTCCCCGGATCGCTCCCCCAACGGCCCATGCGGTGCGTGGTTCGTCGTTTCGACGGATGAGGGGAAGAACTGGACGAAACTGGGACGTGGTTACACCCCTCCCGAACGGGCGTTGTTCGATGAGCACTCCATCGTGGAGTTGAACGATGGACGTTTTTGGATCATGAACCGGACGAATCGGGGCATCGGCGATTTCTACTCCTCCGACGGCGGCAAAACCTGGACCGACTTTCAGGAATCGAAAATCAAGCACACGTCGTCCCGATTTTTCCTCCGTCGGCTGCAAAGCGAGAATCTGATTCTGGTGAAAAACGGCCCGATCGATCAGGATGTCGGACGTTCGCGGATGATGGCGTTTCTCTCCAAAGATGAGGGGAAAACGTGGGAAGGTGGGCTGATGTTGGACACGCGGAATCATGTTTCGTATCCCGATGGCGACCAGACCCCGGACGGAACGATTTATATCGTTTACGATTTTGAACGGCAAGGAGCGAAGGAAATTCTCTGTGCCCGGATTACCGAAGCGGATATTCTGGCGGGAAAACTGGTTTCGCCCAAGAGCCAATTACGGATTCTGGCGAATAAGGCGACCGGGAAAATGATCGTGGAAAACCTGCAAATGGCCCCCCATACCGACGGCAAACCGTTCCAGAGCAGCGATCCGAGAGCGATTTTCAAGGCGGTTCGCAACGGTGATCGGGTGGAACTGTTCGAGACGGGACGGAAATTGTTTGGCGATCGGGGGTATCTGCTCCGCGAAGCTCCCGATTACCTGAAAGGGAGGCATTTTCTCTTCTCCCAGACGATGGGAAATTGCGAGGCGGAATGTACTCAATCCGGCATGGCTTACGTCCTGACACCGCTCCCGTCGCGGAATGGTGAGTCGCAGTCGCAGGAGCTGCTGAAACAAGGTTTTGAAAAAGCCGCCAAGCCGGAATTTCTCCTTTTTGAAGGGGGAAGTGCCAATGTTGTGACCCTTTACCAGAAAAAAGTGGAAAAGGGCGAAAAAATAGCGTTGAAAAAGTGGGGCGTTTTGGTATTTTGACCCAATTTCATCCTGTAATATGAGGAACCAAACATGAAATCAATTTTCACATTCGCCGTTATGGGGTTCAGCCTCCTTGCCACCATGGGGCATGCTGCGACGATTTACGACTACCTGACCATCGCGGGAACAACGCAAAATATTTCGGACGCTCTTTCCGGAACCGGGGACATCGTTATTCGAGGAGATGGCTCTATTCGTTTTTCCGGCACCAGCACTGTTTCGGGAACCACCTACATCCAGGATACCAGTTGGGTAATCTTGTCCGGAGGAAGTACCTCACGGCTGACGAAGGACATTCGTGTCGCACCGGGGGCAAAACTGCAATTTGCATCGGATTCGCACCATTATTTACTGAATACCTCCATTCAACTGGGGGGAACCTGGGAATTGGCCACCAGTTGGAACAATTTGGATGATGGCAGTATCACCTTCACTGCGGATGGAGCCACGATTCATGGCGGACAACGAGGCTTGCCGGACTATGCGTACTCCGTCATTCGGATGCGTGGAAACATCACCGCTAACGGCAATGCCACCATCGACGAGACGGACATTCGGTTTTACACGGGAACCAGCCCCACCATCACCGTGGCGGCCAACAAAACCCTCTCCATCAATCGAGGGATTTTCAACAACGACGGAGCGCTTACGAAACTGACGAAAAACGGGGACGGAACGCTCCTCCTGACCGGGGCAATATCGACGTTTATCGGTCCTGTAGAGATTGCGGACGGCACGATTGCCATTGACGTGCATGATTATGATCACAACGATGGAACCGCATTGGGAAACTGCGATAACAACATCACCATCAAAAATGGCGGTACGCTCTCCCTGTTGCAAAATCGTGCGTTGGGAAAGAACTACGGCAATATCACCCTGGAAAGTGGAGGTATTCTGAATATCAAGGGAAACGGTTCCCACATGATTGCCATTGGCAAAACGCTTCAACTGGAAGGGACGGCCAAGATTCAAGACCTGCCGGGAACGAAGGATAATCAATTCCAGCTTCGGAATGGAACCACGGCGGGGATTCTGGTAAACGTGCCGGGAGCCAATGCCGACGCAAAGATTACCGTCACCAACCTGCTTCTGGCACGGGAAACGGAGGGGACGCTCAGCGATACGACGCGAACGGTGGTCTTTGACGTGGAAGAAGCTACGGGAAAACTGTCCATCTCTTCCATCGTATCAGGCGAAAACGACGTCGACAGTATCCGCAAAACCGGCGCCGGAACCCTCGTTTTTTCAGGGGCTTTCGATCGTGGCAAGATGGATGGAACCACGACGATTGAAGCGGGAACCCTCCTTCTTTCGGGAGGTGGAACCAAATTAACGCCAACGGTTAATATCCTCTCTGGAGCCACGTTGGAATTTGCCGATAGTGCTCATCATCAGTTGGGGGGTACGACGCTCAACATCGGGGGAACCTGGAAATTGAATACCAGTTGGAACCAGTATACGGTCGCCCTGAATTTCACACAGGATGGCGCGTTGATTTCCGGTGCGTTGCGAAGCAGTGACAGTCACTACGCCACACTGCGTCTCCAGGAGGGAATTTCCGCAACGGGAAATGCGCTGATCGACAAGACGAGCCTCCGTTTTTACTCCGCAAATGACGGCTTTTCCAATAACCATGAAATTTCCGTGGCGGATGGGAAAGCACTTACCATTACCGAAACGTTGCAAAAGCAATCGGGAAATGCGGCCGATATTTCTCTGACGAAAACAGGGACGGGGACGTTGGAGCTGGTCAACAATCCGATTTTAGCCTCCGGGGTTACCGTGTTTGATGGAGAACTGCAAGTGAAGGAAGGCACCCTGCTGGCCAGCCAGACCTATTCCGGGAAAGTCTCCGTCGGCGAGTCGGGAACCCTTTCCCCCGGCAGTTACACCGCTGGAAAATCCATGGCGGACACTACCGGCACGTTTACCGTTTCCCAGCTGGACAATGCGGGCAAAATCGTCTTTGACATTGATCATCTGGAATATGACGCGTTGGATATAACCGGCACGTTTAACGATTTGGACGGAACCTACCTGATCCATTTCCTGAGCGACCCGGAAATTGCCACCAAGCAGACGTACGACCTTCTTTCCGGGGTGGATGTCGGGGAATTGGACTGGATATGGGAAGGCCTGAACATGAATACCTATCGCGCCTACATGACCGGCGGCAGCCTGACTGTCGAGAACCGGGCCGCCCTCCCCGAACCTGGCACCGGGCTTCTGATGTTGCTTCTGCTGGCTGGCGGAGCCTGGATGAGGCGGAGAAAAAATGGATAGTTTCCCTGATCATTATGGCCGTTCACATAAGGAAAAACTGATGAAAAGGAATGCCAGGGGAAATCCTTCCCAACCTACAAATACCGGTATTACATTAATAAAATTATTGGCCATATTTTTGTCACGGGACAAGGGGGGCCAGAAGCGTAGCGCCTGTCCCCCGGACTACCGGCAACCGGCGGCAGCCGTAGTCGCTCCCGGTCGTACCGGGTGCTGGCCGCACCCAGCCTTCACTTTGGTGGAGTTGTTGTCCCTTCTTGCAAAAGGCAAGGGGGGCCAGAAGCGCAGCGCCTGTCCCCCGGACTACTGGCAACCGGCGGTAGCCGTAGTCGCCCCCGGTCGTACCGGGTGCCGGCCGCACCCAGCCTTCACGTTGGTGGAGTTGTTGGTTGTTATTGCGATTATTGGAATGCTGGTCGGATTGCTTCTGCCAGCCGTCCAGCAGGCACGGGAAGCAGCCCGAATCATGCAGTGCAACAACCATCTGCGCCAACTTGGGCTGGCGGCTCTGAACCATGAAAGTTCTCTGCGAACGCTTCCCAGTGCAGGGTGGATGCTCTGGTATGTGGGGGACGCGGATCGAGGGCTGGGAAAAGGGCAGCCGGGGGGGTGGAATTATTCGTTGCTCCCTTTTTTGGAACAGAATGCGCTTTTCCAGCTCCCCTCCGACGGCGATCCGGAGACGATCACTTCCCAACAGGATGCCGGGGCGGTTTTGCTTTGCCAGACCCCTTTGTCGATTTGGCACTGTCCTTCTCGGCGAAGTGTGAAAGTGTATCCCGTCAAGGATTCCTCTTACACTTCCACCCATCCCAACATGAGCACGGCACTTCGGGAAGGTTTGAAAACGGATTATGCGGGGAATATGGGGACCTCCACCACGTTCGTGATTTATTCGCCCAAAGACTATGCGGAAGCAAAGACGTATAACTGGTCGAAAGACGTGAGTTACGACGGCACCATCATTCGGCACAGTTCCCTGACGCTGGGCGAAATCCGCGACGGCACCTCCAACACGTACCTGCTTGGTGAAAAGTACGTTCAGCCGGAAGAATATGAAACGGGGGTGGGAAATGGAGATAACGAATTCGTTTACATGGGTGCTCAGGAAGACCACCTCCGAAGTACGTACTGTCCTTCGGAAACGAACACGAAGGGGGCGTATTCTCCGTTTCAGGATCGTTCGCAATATTCCCGTTCGGAGATTTTCGGCAGCTGCCACTCCGGAGCTTTGGGCATGACGTTGTGTGACGGTTCGGTGCAGCGTGTTTCCTACGCGATCGATCCGGTGGTTCATTGGTATTTCGGAGACCGGGCCGACGGTCGTGTAGCTCGGCTTCCGGACTGAGTGTTCGCGTAACGTCCGAAGAATTTTTCTTTCGCGAGGCAGTCATACCGCATGGTTTGGGGTTTGATTCGCCTTGTAGATTTTACGATGTACTTCGTCATGAAATTTCTCTTTTATGTTTTTTACATCGTCATTTTTTAAAAAGCATCTGAAATATCTGAAACACCTTTATAAGCACGGTATGGTATCGTTGGCTTCATGATTTGATGGGTTATTTTTTTACATCCATAACAGGCCAGCGTTCTATTTATAAGAAAGTTTGTGAAACCTATAGAAGGTTCCAGACAAAAGTTGTCCCTCCCTCCCCTGTAAATGGAAAAAGGTACTTTAGATAGGGGTTGCGAAGAAATATCGTTGCGTTTGTGTAGGATTTTTGAAATTAATAGCTATTGGAAACAGCGACTGAAATCGAAGTCGTAGCAACTTGAAGGAGAAATCAATGAAACAAATTTTGTGTGTTGCTATAGGACTGTGTGTTGCTTGTGTTATCTATGTGATCATTTTTCACGTTCCCACATCCAATACTCTGTCCTCCGAAAAAGAGGTTCAACAACCCGATGAGATAAAAAAAGCTCCAGCCACACCAGAATCCGTTGCGCGTGTAAAATCGCGTTTACTCAAGGGGAAATTCGTGACAACCGGACGTGGTGAAGATGCGAAGTGGGGGGTCGCACAAATAATGAATTTTCAATACACCGTTTCGGTAATTGCAGAATCTGAAATTTTATCCAAAGAAACTCTTCCGAGCGGATACCTAAAAGTTGTTGAAAAACGCACTTTTAATAATGTGTCGGATTCTCTATGTGTGTCTGATGTGGATCTTCAAATCAATTTGAAGACGGTACCGATTGATATTTTTTCTCAAGCAATAGATGCGGCTTCCTTGCTTTGTGTAACACTTTCCGGTGATATTGGAACGGGCATTATGATTTCAAATCAAAATCACTATTGGACAGGGAAACTAAAAGAAATTGATGGAAGTTCTCTGAGAAATCTTTTGGGATTAGGAAATATAGAAGTACCTCAAGATATAGAAACGATGCTTCAAAATTTTGGGCAGGCAAGAATTCAGAAAGCGCTGGGGGGAGTTCGAAATATATCAGGTAAATCCTATTTGATTACGTGGCTTCAAAACGATTTTGGTTCCCCGATGTATGCCAAGTTTACCTATTCTGATGGTACACCGGTTAGAGAGGATGAGGAACTATTGGTACTCAAACGTGTTAATACGTTTATTGATTCACACGTCGCACCAAATCCCAACTGTAAACCGGGAGATTTGTGGAATGTTTCCGTGGATTGCCTGCAAGAGGTATTTGATCCCTACATCGAAGGAAACTATGTAGGTTCCGTAACATTCGTTCGTCGTGAGGATGATAAAGAGGGTTTTTGGACAATGGAACTTCAACCAGGAAAAATAGAAGTAGTAAACGAACAGGGTGCTATTACTGGCAGAATGACCGTAAATGGTGGATATGCCAAAGTTTCCCCCAAAGATATTTGCCTTGAAGAACTTTACGTTGCGGGAAAAGGCCAATTACAAAAACTTACTCCCCATCACTGGCTGTTTACAGCAAAGGTTGCAGGGGAGTGTGATTTTGAAGGACGTATGCTCTCGGTAGACGTACTCGATGAGAACCCCTCGAAAACCTCTCTGGATACGGATGCGGAGGAATGAATTTGAGGAGTCTTGCGATGGAGTTTGTTTGTCCCTATTGTCAAAACGGTTTAAGTGATGATCATGTACGCTGTTCGCACTGTGGAAATATGTTTCATAGTAATGAATGGCCTGAAGAAGCGTATTCTTCCAATGGAATGACTTCGGAACTCACTTTAAAATTTGGCGATATATCTTGGCAACCCCAAACAGACAACTTTATTATTGGACGGAAAGTTGGTAGTTATGACATGCGCTTAGATCATCCATCGGTGTCTGGAGAGCATGTCCGAGTGTCTAAAGTGTCAAATTTTTGGCGAGTAGAAAAAATTAGCAACCACTCTCTCTGGTGGAATGGCAAAGAGGAAGATACGGTTGTTCTATCTCATGGTGGACGATTAACTTTGGGAATTTGTTTGCTGAACGTTGATTTTTCCTACCATCCCGAATCTCCTCGATGCGAAAAAAATGGCACTCCATGTACCCAGGGGAGCTTTTCATTAAGAAGATCCCGTAACGTAAAAATTGGTAGCGATCCATCGCAATGTGGTATCGTTATTTCGGGAATAGCTCCCGTTCATGCGATTCTCTACCAGAGAGGAGATAGCAAGGAATGGTGGATTGTCGATTGCAACACGGACTGTGGAACGTTTTTGAATCACCAGCAGATACGAAATTATCAATTGTGTCAAGGCGATACTATTTTTATAGCGGGAGTCCCTGTTCAATTTTCAAACGAGGAACTTCAGATCAACACACTGTCGGTGGACGGTCTTGCTCTAAGTGTTTCGGATCTCTCCGTTAGCATTGACAATCGAATCATTTTAGACCGCATTCATTTTGCAATAAATCCGGGGGAATTTATAGGAATACTTGGCCCAAGTGGTTGTGGAAAAAGTAGTTTAATTCAGCGACTTATTGGACTTGGCGGTTATTCCGAAGGACAAATCTGCGTCAATAATATTCCCGTTCATTCGGTACGTGATCGTTTCTTTTGTCAAACGGCTTATTTGCCACAACAGGTTGCTATTCATGAAAATCTGACGTTACGACAGGAGTGTAAAACATTCTGTTTACTGCATTCGAAGTCCGCCTATCAAGAGGTACAAAACATTCAATCCGCCTTAACGTTAGTCGGTCTTGAGCATGAAATGGATAAACGACTTGGGGATTTAAGTGGAGGGCAAAAAAGAAGGGCAGGGATTGCATTGGAACTTTTACGTTCCCCATTCTTATTTCTCTTAGATGAGCCGACTTCAGGTTTAGACCCAGCTACCGAGTCCGATATTATGCAATACCTTCGTCGAATTGCCAATCAGGGAAAAACGGTAGTCTGCTCAACACATCTGATGGAAAATTTTGATATGTTTGACAAAATATTACTTTTGTCAAAAGGCCGTGTCGTATTTTTTGGAAAACCAAAGGAGTTGTTGCGATATTTTGACGTCCACCGCCCTTTGGAAGTTTTTAAAATGCTTGGCAGTGGTTCGTCCCAGGAACAAACGGCAACCGCGATAGAATTAGCACAGCGGTTTGAGTCGTCGGTATATTCCCCGAATGTCAGGCCTTATTTCCTGGAACCGAAAAATCTGCCAATGCCATGTAAAGTCCCCGTTGTTCGTGAAATTTCGGGATATGTACGACGATCTATATACGAATTATTTAGTTTCGTTAACAGCAAAGCTCCCTTGCAAAGTTTTTTTCTTTCAACGTTCTTTGTTTGGTTTGTTCTTCAGCCTTTATTGATAGCATTTGCGATTAAATTAGCGTGTGCAGTAAAATTTTACGGACTTGACAGTGATGCAAAATTACTGTTTTTCCTTGCTTTGTTATCGATGTTTTGGCTTGGAATGACGACCTCTATTCGGGAATTTGTCTCCGAACGTGTCCCTGTACGTTGTCTTGAACGGTTACGACAGGTATCGTTTGGTAGTTATCTGCTTGCCAAACTTATTACAACGAGTGGTGTTTGCCTTTTGCAGACAGCTTTTTTTTCACTACTTTTCTTTGGCGTTCCCTGTTTTCAAGTTAGTGGCTTGGAATCGTTTGACAAGCCCGAAGTTATCTGTTGGTCGCCAGAGTTGTCCATGATTCTGTTTTTTACGTGTCTTATGGGGTCTTGGTTAGCATTGGCCGTATCCGCGCTGGCGAGAAACGAGAGCTTTGCGGTAGGAATTTTACCGTTAATACTCATTCCGATTTTACTGTTCAGTCATCCGGTCATTGATCATGAATCAACATTTGATAAAAATTTCAAGGAGGCGGAGGCGGATATGAGCAAACTTGGCAAATATTGTAAGCCTGCCATTTTGTTAGAATGGATGTCTCCCTGTCATCAGCCGTTGGTTTTGATGTATCATAAGAATCTCCAATCCAAGAACCGTCAATCCGAGATGGAGACACCTCAAAGATACAAAGGTTCTAATGATACATCTGTAAAAGATGCTTCCGTATCCATGTTTTTCAATACTTTTTTATGGTTGTTTTTTTCATTGATGGCAATGATGGTTTTTCAAAGTCACAATGAGCAATCTTGGGAGGGACGATAATGTCAAACAACAATGAATTGCATTTCTTACGAATGATCTCGCAAAATCAGCTTGGTCGTACGACATGGGAAGCGGAGTATCAGGGAAAGAAATGTATCGCAAAAAAAATCGAGCTTGGAAGTGTCCCTAAAAAGGAAAAGTTGATTCAAATACTAAACCGGCAGGTTCGATTTAATACAAATCTTATGCCAGAAGATCATGGAAGAATCGTGCTTTTCCATCATATGATCCCCTCGAATGGTTATATTGCATTCTTGCGAGATTTTGTAGAGGGGGACACTTTAGCCGAATATTTAACTGCTGGAACCGCAATTTCGTGGCAGGATGCCGTATCTATGATCCAGGAAATAGCAACCATTGTCGCGTGTGCGCATAACCGTTATTCCCTCATACATGGAGACCTCAAACCCGAAAACATTATACTGAATAAGGATGGTGAAGTCTGTATTATTGACTGGGACTCCATGCGAATATCCAGTGAGACCGAAAATTTCTTAGACCGAACGGTTACGGTGGAGTCCATGGGTACTCCCTATTATATGGCCCCAGAGCAATGTACGGGCCAGAAGATCACAGAAAAAACAGACGTTTACGCATTAGGTACCATCCTTTATCAGATGGTGGCTGGGCAGGTTCCATTTGCAAAGGTATCCTTGCGCGAAGTTTGGGCTACCAAGCAATCACAAAACCCACGGCCTATTCAGGTCGATTTTCCTCATCTTCAACTTCCAACGGAGCTAACTCGATTAATTGACGAATCGCTTTTGATGGATCAAAACTCCAGAATACCAAGTGTTCATGAATTTCTTTCTCGTTTACGCAGTGTGTCAGGAACCTGTTCTTCAGAGGAGTCTTCCAACCCGATACCTCCAACGTCATCTTTTCAGCAGACGACAACGGTACAGCCACAGATGTCACGTCAGGAGATTCTCGCAGACAAAACTCCTGCCGGAAATGTCGTATTAGTTGGGCATACGCAAGCGGGAAAAACGGTTCTGGCGGTTGGACTTTACGCAACGAGTTCAACAAAATTCTCGGTAACTCCACTGGACGATGAAACTCAAAGTTTTGTGGACAACACCAAATCAACGCTTGACCAAAACGCTTGGCCGAGTGCAACGCAAGGAACCGTGGCAAATCTTAGTTTTAAACTACTATTGCAAGGTTCTATACGCAAACGGGCGGCGATCGTGTCGTTTAAGGAATATGGTGGGGAACGGGTTTCTACGAAAAGCTATTATCAAGAAATTGTCGGAAAACCTGAGGGAGTACTGCTGCTGTTCAATCCTTACACATTACAAAAACGGGATGCTTACGAAATCAATAAACTGATTACCGAGACGAAACGATGTATCGATTATCTTTGTAATTTACCACGAAAACCACAGGTCGCCGTAGTTATAACGGCAGCGGATACTCTGGAGAGTAGTGCGAGGGATTTCAAGCCAAAATTTGAGAAAATTGTAAACGAGATCACCAACACCCTCACCTTGAGTAATTGCACGTGGAAACGTTTTGAGGTTTCTGTTTGTAAACCATTGGCGGATCAAAACCATCCAGAACTTGAACCGCAACATATCCAGGAACCGTTTGTTTGGTTGTTGGATAAAAAGGAAGCCGCAGCCAACAGAAGTTTTGCGATGAAATGGGGACTTCGCGTCGCCGCTTTGTTTATTTTGCTTTTGAGTATTTGTGGAATACGTAGTAGCTGGGAAGGTGCTCGTACTTCCAATATTCGCAGAAGCCTTGTAGAAATTGATAAAAAGTACACTTCCGCTACATTGGTAGAGCAAAAGGAGGCATATTTTGAGGAACTCAATTCCATTGTAAAAAGGACTCCCAAATACTCTTTTTGGTTTTCATCGAAAAACAAGGCGTTTCAAGAACAAAAGAATCGATTATTGCAAAAAACGGACGATGCGTACTACCAACTTCTTCTTAAGCAACAAGAAGAAATTGCGAAAGAGTCCGACCCAATTTCGAAGTTTAACGAAGTTACAGGTTCGATCGACGCATGGAATCCCTTAATCAAAGAAAATACAAAGTTTAAAACGGAGCTTTCTCAAAAGCAAAGAACCATGATTCCTGATATCGTCAAGAGGTGTGTTCCGTCGGTTCAGAATGCCAAAGATAAAAAATTTGATGACCAATACAAAAATGTTTTAGGTTTTGTTCAGAGATACAAAACAACAAATCCCGAATTGGTAACCATGTTTGCGAACCAAATCGCACCGCTTAAAGAGACCAAACTTCAGGCACGTATTCGGACTTTCGCAGGGACGACCGAACAGTTACGCGAACTTATCAAAGATTGTAAGATGTACCTTGTCGAGGAGTGTCAAAAGCCTTTTCCAGAATCCGACTTGGCAAGCTCCCTGGTATCCCTATGTGGTAAGAGAATACAAAAGGAAATTGATACTAACGTGGAAAAAGCAAGTGATCTTGCCAACGAATTCCAAATGGATAGTAAAGTGATAAACGAGTATCTTGCCATCGTCAAAGAATCTGGTTTTAGTGCCACGGATGTAAAAGAGCTACAAGGCAAGGCAGGGGCTTTAGAAACTGAAGTCGAACAGGCAAAAAACAATGCGGAAAAGGATGCAGTGTACGATTTTTTGCGTACTGTTGAAAACATTTCCGCTGAAGACGCGTTAACCGAACTAAAAGGATGGCTCCTGGATAAAGGATTTAATATCCGGGAAGAAATGAGGAAACGTGCCGAAGAAAAAATTGTGGAAAAAATTAGGGAACGAATGGAATTTCTCCGGAAAAACTGCGTGAAAAATTGTGAAGAAGGGGACTATAGAAAACTTAATGAGCTGTGTGTTTCGGTTGCGGCTTCACCAAGTAAATACATACAAGGTAATTTAGTTTACAACTTTGCAAAAAGATATAGTAATTGGTTGGAAAATGAATCAACGGTAACGATTCAATTGGTCAGTTTGGAGGCGACTTGTTCGTATACGTATGGGGGATATATTTGGAAAATAAATGGTCAAGTGGGATCACGCTATTGGTATTGGACAGGAGAGAAATATTATACCAATAAAAAAAGTATTCCGGTCCAAGTCCCCTCACAAAGATGCCGTCCTTGGGAGCCTTTTGAAATCGATATCGAAACGTATATCGACGATGATCTCTTTTCCGATTCAGGTAAAGATAGAAGACTGATGTTTTACGGCCGATATAGTGGTGAAAGCGATACTGTTTCATATGAGTTTCCACGAACAAACACAACATTGTATCTTCGTTTTCGTGTAGACGGCATAACATTAGCCGACATTGTTAAGGAAATATTTGGCGAAAAATAGACACGAAGAAAAGAAACCATGAATATCAAATTGGATCAAATTTTTTACGGTCACGATGGAATCCGTTATCGTATTCTGGAAGGAACTTGTCCGTCCTTGAATACGAAGGTTCAATCCCTCTGTGAAGCATTAGGAACACCGGATCCTACACAGGAGATACCGAAGTTTTTGATGAGTGTTCCTCATGGGGACAAACTAATTATGATTTGTGGTCAACAGGGGAAACGCGATAATTCAAATCGGACGACCCTGTTTTTCCACGCTTTCATTTGTCAAAGAGAGCTGGCGGAAGAAGCGGGAATCGACGCATTCTTTTTAAATCGTAAAAACTATTTTTTAGGTTCTATTTCTGGGTCGCCGCAACCTTTGAATATTTCTAAAGAAACGGGGGTACCGTCACAAATTGAGGAACCGCATGAACCGACAAGCTATCATTTGAAACAAGTGATTATTGTTGCGTCAACGGCACAGAACGACATTCTTCGCGATTTGCTTCGAGGCGAAGTTAACCGTCGGTGTTGGGCGACCTTTTCATGGAATCCTTTACCTGATTTTGATTTCTATGTTTTATGGAGTCGAGAGAAACGAGCCTTTGCGTCTGTTGCCAGGAAACTACCGGAAGAACCAACGATTATAGAAAAATCTCCCAAGGTGCTTCCTATGAAGCCGCTACCAGCAGAAGAAAAAAAGGAAGAAATCCAACCAACTTCCGACGACACCCCTAAATCGAAAACAAATTTCCTCATTTTTTTATTGTGGTATTTACTACTTTGTACGGTAATCGTTTTGGTGGTTTTAATTTTGAGAGGCCCGATTAGAAAGTTTTTCACGAATCCAGATCATTCTGTTCCTACGATTACCGAAGAAACATCCCTTACTTTACCGAAAGATGGTACCGAATCCGAGCCACCACAAACACCACCGTTGGCAAAGGATCCGACATTCAGTTCCTTAGAGGAACTACAACGTTGGATTATTTCCAAACAAGACAATGGTAGTTGGCCCAATGGTATCCCAATGGAGGTTGAAAAGGCGGTAAAAAACTATATTGGGAAAGTCGTTCGTTCCACAAATGTTACCTATTCAGAACGAGTAAAATGTATTAATAACATCCTCACGGTAATGCGAGAATGCCTTGATGAGGAAGGATTAAGCCATATCGAAGATTATGGAAGGACGCAACGGACTCTTCTTGAAGAAGAAAAGCAGGTTGCAATGAAACAATATTCTCATGAACTCAATGATACGCTAAAAAGTTTAGTAGCAAAATACAGAAAAATGTCAGACAATCCTTATTTTGACGAAATGGAAAAAAGTCAAATGGGAGGTCGTCTCAAGATAGCGATCGAGAACAACATACGGAGTTGCGAGGATATTTCCCAGCTAATACAAAAATTTAAGGAATGCCATCAGGTAAAGAGCGATATTCCCAAGGATTGGGGGATTCGGGAGTTTTTTGACGATCACATGTATCGTATTCTTCACAAGGATTCAAGCGACATTGGAAGATTACAGAACGATGTGGGAAAAATACTCGACGACAAATTTACGCTGGAAGGCATGCGTGTAGTAGATATTGCTAACGAATTAACGCGTTGGGAAATCGAAGTTCGTATCGTTTCATTTGCCAAAAATGGAAACAAAGAAAACGCATTAGTTCTTCAACCATCAAAATGCTATCCCTTGAAGGAACCACAATCCAATATTCCCATAATGCAACTAGGTAATTTTTCCCAAAAATCACTTGGAACGTTTTCTTTTCAAGTCCGGGGGAGCCGTGCGGTCTGTTCTTTTTCACCAGATTCCCGATCATCCCTTTTAGAAAAGAGGGATTCCTTTCCATTGTGGGAGGAGGAGAAGCCTCATACCGCAACTTTTCAAATATGCGATGATAAGATTCAAATTGAATATACTGTGAAAACAATTCAGGGACGTTCTTTATCTGAAATTTTAGGGGAAAAGAGATATGAGTAAAATACAGCTGCACCGGACGCTTTATGGGCACGATGGAGTTCGTTATCGAATTTTAGAAACCTCATGTCCTGAGTTATCTAACGCGATTGAATCGTTATGTGAACAAATTGGAACCCCCAATGGCACAGAAAGAACCGTCCCGTTCTTGTTCAGTGTGCCGTCCCCCCACGGGTTAATCATGGTTCAAGTTCAATCGGGAAAGAGGGACAAGGTTCATCGTCAAACATTGGAGTTTCGTGCGATTATTTCCTCCCAAGAAGATGTGGATGCCTGTCACTTTAATGCGTTTGTAATTCAGCAAATGGGACTGTTCCGATCACAGAATTACAGCACGGTAATCGAGATAGACAAGTCCTCATTTCCTAAACCCGATACGGCTTTTTTAATTACTTCGTCATGGAATGGACCCCACTACGTAACAAATTCCGAGCCAGACCCGCAAAAGATTCGGACCTTGGGAAATCGAATCAATCATGTGGGATGGAGTGCGTTTAGCTTCCAAGTGCTGAAATCGCCCTTTGAATTTTATGTTTTGTCAGATCGTGCGGCTCTACCAGAGAACGTGAACGTCCAGAATGTTTGGGAATCCACAGCGAAACAAGCATTACCAGAAACAGCGACCAAGGCGACCTATTGTTCCAAGTTTTTCATGTTGGGGCTGATTGCTTCGGTACTCTTAAATTTTATTTTGCTTGCATGTACCATCCACGCTTCTTCTGATGGACCTCAAACACTCCAACCACACAAAAGTGAAGAAGAAATACAAGCCGATGCTTGGCGTAGCTTCGATCCAGACCAACAAATCCAAGAGGACGAGTGGGGTCGTGTGAAGCAGACTTTTTCCTATCGTAAATTTCAAAAAGATAATGAAAAAGTGGCAGAACATTTGGACTACTATCTTAAATTTGTTAATGAAAAACTTCAACGGTTTATTAAAGAAGGAGATGTACAATGAAACGATTTTTGATGCTGGTTGGGATAGTCGTCGTTTTAGTTGTGGGGTGTGGGTATCTACTTCCACAAGTAAAACAAAGAACGGTGCAACCCTCACCCCAATCTGAAATTAGTTTTTCTCAAGAGAACAAGGATTCGTTAAAGGCAATTGCCAGACAACTTGGTCGAGATCCCTCCTCGGATGCTTCGGTAACTGGTATTCTCTCTGAGATCAAGATTGCCTTAAAGGATACGGTTTATCCCCCCAAGGGATGCGTATTAACTCCGGAGGAGGTTGAACATGTTCAATCAAGTATGAGTTTGGATGAAGAACGAGATATTGTAAAAAAGATCGAAGAAATGAACAAATTTCTTGCAAGATTGAGTTACAAACCGATGATTGTTCTCCCCGACGATAAATAACGGGGTTTTCCTGCTTGGGCACAGTCCTTTTTTGTGGTGTTCCACGTTTGCGGGAATCCATTAGAGAGCCGTGGACGGAGCGAAGCGTAGTCCCGGAAAACAGCCGCGTGTTTTTCCACTACTTCCGGCCTGGTACGACCGGAAGCGGCCACGGCTGCCGCCGGTTGCAACATCATCGGGAGGCCGTCGCTACACTCCTGGCCTCCCTAATCAAGTACGGCCCGCGAAGGAAAGCAATCACCAACCACGAACCATTAGCCCTGAACCATTGACCCAGAACCATTG
>JAUNBJ010000043.1:21954-27119 GCA_030535245.1 Planctomycetia bacterium
CAATTATCAATTATCAATTCATCCCTGGCTTTGTTCCGTACATGGCTTGACGATGCGTTAGAACAACCCTTCGGCAGGCGTGTATTCCCGTTCCTGAGCTTCGGCGACTCCGGCAAACGTGAGCTTGCCTTTGTAGATATTCAGTCCTTTCATCAGGGCGGGATCCGCTTTCATGGCCGCTTCGGCCCCCATCCCTGCCAATTTTAGCACGTACGGCAGCGTGGCGTTGGTCAGGGCAAACGTCGAGGTACGTGAAACCGCTCCCGGCATGTTGGCTACAGAATAATGCACCACGCCATGCTTGATGAAATATGGGTTCTCGTGCGTTGTGCAGCGATCCATCGTCTCAATGGAACCCCCCTGGTCGATGGCGACGTCCACCAGCACCGCCCCCGGCTTCATCTCTTTGACCATGTACTCCTTCACCAGCTTCGGCGTTCGGCCGCCCGGCACCAGCACGGCACCAATTACCAAATCCGCATCCCGCACCGCCGCCTCGATGTTGTACGAGTTCGACATGAGCGTCTGAATCCGGCTGCTGAAAATATCATCCAAATACGCCAGCCGCTGCCCGGAAATATCCAGCACCGTCACCTGAGCGCCCATCCCCAACGCGATTTTCGCCGCCGAAGCCCCTACGTTCCCTCCACCGACGATGACCACACGCCCTTTTTCCACGCCCGAAACACCCCCCAGAAGCACACCGCGGCCCCCGTTGGTTCGCTCCAGCAAAAACGCCCCTACCTGAACCGCCATCCGTCCGGCAATCTCGCTCATGGGCGAAAGCAGCGGCAACGCACCGTTGGAAAGCTGCACCGTTTCGTACGCGATCCCGATGACGCCCGCTTTCAAAAGGGCTTCGGTCTGCTCCGGGTCGGGTGCCAAATGCAGGTACGTGAACAACACCTGGTCGGGACGCAAAAGTCCAAATTCCTCCGGCAACGGCTCCTTCACCTTCACGATCATGGCCGATTTTTCAAAAACTTCCCGGGCCGTCTTGAGAATTTTAGCCCCGGCACGGAGATATTCGTCGTCGGTAAAACCGCTCCCGTTGCCTGCCGCCGTCTCGACCAGCACGGTATGCCCCGCCCGCACGCAGGCATCCACCCCGGCGGGGGTCATGGAAACACGGTCTTCCTGAGCTTTGATTTCTTTCGGTACTCCAATAATCATCGGTGTTGACTCCTTCAAAATGTATAAGGCAACTCCCAAAAACATGTTTTGCCCCTTGGGGCCGTTTTCAGAAGGTGCCGTAAAAACAAAAGGGAAGGTTCGCTTCTGCCAACCCTCCCCGGAAAAATAATCGGTTATTTCTTAACCATGTCGCGGCTATGCCTTCGCGATTTGGATTTCCCCGAAACCTCGATGGTGTACGACGAATAATAGGGGCGATACTTGCCGAAACTCACTCCGTTGAGCACCGTACCCACAAGTGGAATATCGACCGTCCGCAACCGCTCGCACGCTTCGTAAACCCACGGAATCCGGCTCACATCCCGAAGCACCGAGACGATCACGCCGTCACACAGGCGACCAATGACCAATACGTCGGCGTCAGTCAACACCGGGCCGGAGTCCACCACAATAAAGTCGAACTGCTCTCGCAACAACTTCATCGGTTCGTCCATCCCCCCCTGAGCCAGCGAAATGATCGCTTCCGGGTGCGGTGTGCCGGCGGGAATGATCCACAAATTCTCCACACGCGTGGTGGTGATCACTTCGTCCAGCGTCACTTTTTTCCGCAGGAATTCGGCAAGCCCCGGATTCAACGGCCGGTCGAACATTCGGTGGGCCGACGGACGACGCAAGTCGGCATCCACCAGGATCACCTTCCGCCCCGTACGGGCCAAACTCGCCGCCAACTGACTGGAAACGGTCGTTTTCCCCTCTTTTTCCAACGAACTGGTAACCAGAATCGCCTTCATGTGCTCCGTCTCGGCACGGTGGAGCAACGCCGTTCGGATGTTGTCGATCGACTCCATCAAAAGCCCCTGAATGCTCTGATTCAGGTAATGACGGTGGAAACCGCGAGAAATCAACGGCAAATCCCCCATCACGTGGATTCCCAAACCAAAACTCAATTCGTCGGAACTGTTGACGCGACGGCCCAGGAAATCGAAACCGCTGACCGCAATGACCGTCCCCACGAAACTCATCAGCCCCAAAAAGCCCATCATCTTCAGCTTGCGATCCATGTCGTTGATCTTCGGAAGCTCCGGCTCGTTGATCGTCTGCACGCGGGCCGCCGCCTGCTGCTCGATCGCCCACTGCTCCAACTGCGACCCCATCTGATTGTACATCGACTTCATTCGCGCAATCTCCGTCCGAAGATTGTCCAAATCCGTCGATCCCGAACTGAGCCGCTCGGCACTGGCCGCCTCGTTCTGGAACGTTTTCAGATTCGTTTCCAGCTCTTTCTGCAACACTTCCCGCTCCAGCTTGATCTCCTCAACCTGCATGAGAATCTTCTCGCGCGGCGTCATCGGAACATTGGACGCTGCCATCGCCATCTGCTGCTGAACCTGCTCCTCGACCATCGGCATCAACTCGCGAGCACGATTCTCCAGCATCGTCTGGCATTCCTCAATACGCGCCTTCAATCGCTTGATACTGGGATTGTTCGCCGGGTCTTTGACACGCGTCACCTGTATTTTCAACGCATTCGTGAGCTGAACCAGCTGGTTCCGAAGCTCCATGATTCCCGAATCGCTGGAGAGTGCCCCCATTGATAACCGACGGATCGCGTCCTTTCGGCGGGCTTCCGGATCCGCTTCCTTGGCCGCCTCCGGATACAACCCCATCCGAGCGTTCAACAACGCAATCCGACGATCCATCCCGTTGATCGTACTGCGAAGCTCGTTGACTTTGCCACGCAACGTCGAAACGTTCTCCAACGCGTAAATGTTGGCGTACTGTGCCGTCCTCGAATCCGCCGCCCCCAACTGATCCGCAAGGTTCTTGTACTGAATCTCTTTGCGGGTGATCATCTTTTCAAGATTCTTGTACGCACGCTCCAGAATGGACCGCCGCTGAACGTCCATGTCCCGGTCCACCGCCACCACTTCTTCCATGTACGCCTGTCGCACCGCCAGTAAAATCTTCACCAGTTCTTCCGGCTTTTCTCCCGAAATGGCAATCTGGAGAATTTCCGTCCCGCCCAGATAACCCACGTTCAAATGGCTGGCCAACCAGTTGGTCTTGTCCTTCTCGTTCCGCAGGCAGTCCAACTGTGCAATTCCCGGCTGCTGAAGCGCCGTTCCCAACACGATGCTGCTGCGAATCAACGTCGCCTGAGCGTTTCGGTCGTTCAGGTAGTGTTCTTCCATCTGGGTGTTGTAAAGAATCTTCGGGCGGCTCTTGGCAACGCGAAGCCAGACATGCGCGTTGTACCGAACCGGAATCACCAGCCACGCCACCAAAAGCGTAATGGCCGCCACAAACAGCCCCAGCCCCAGGCACAACGCCCAACGTCGCCGCAGTGCGTACAACAAATCCATGGGACGGAGACCACGGGAAATGATTTCCGGCTGCTTTTTGACAATGATCGGATCACGCCGCCCCAGAGGGTGGTTGTCCGGCAACATGATGGCCCCGCCTTTACGCGGGCCAATCTCCATCGGAAGTTGTTCGTTTTTGGAACTCACGGCTATTTACCTTTAGTCCTTGAAGGTTCTCGGTCGGAAAATCCATTCCGCCCGGTGGTTCATCAAAAAAGTCTCTACCTGAATAAACGTATTCTTTACGGGATGTTAAACTTTTTGGTTCAAATCCCGAATCAATCCTCAATGACCTGCTTGTCTTTCCAGAAAATCTCTCGCGGCGACTCCATCAGGTCGGTCGATTTCTGAAATTCTTCTTCCTCAACAAACAGATGCGACATGATCGTCTGCAACACCACCAGCAGCATGATGGCAAACGGTACCATACAAATCCCCGCCGCGTCGTGTACGAATTTGTCAACCCCAGGATTGTTCGGGAAAAACGACATCATCATGCCCGTCACCACAATCCGGGCCACGTTCGTCGCAATGGCAATCGGAACGGCAAAAACCAGCACGACAATATCTTCCCAAAGGGCACGCTCGTTCATCAAAATCATTGCCACGGAAAGCGCCAGCAGGATCGTGGTCATTCGCAGGCCGCTGCACTGTTCGACGATACCGATTTGGGTGTTGGCCAAATGGATGGTGTTTCCGTCGCGAACCGCCATGAAACCGAGGATTTGGAGGCACCCGGCACTCAAAATCGTGGCGATTTTTTGCAGCGGGGCAAGGATCGCCTGCTCCATGCTCCAGGGAATGGGGAACATGAACAGCAGCAGGAATGCGACCGGCCCGGCCCACTTCAGCATGGAAAGCCCGCCGACGACCATGATGATCCCGACAAAGGCGAGGATGAAGGTCCACATGTCAAAGACCGTGTATGCACAGAAAAAACCGCGCAAAAGCATGGCGACGATAAGGATTCCAATCCCGATGTATCGATGGGCGTCCGGGACGACTTCCAGAGGCTTTCGGCGAAGCCACAGCAGCACTGCGGAAAGCACCGGAATTAAATATCCATGCGAATACAACCCCCCCTGCCATGCGAAATACGCTTCCCGCAACATGTTCCAGTAGGCCCAAATCAGCACCAGAAGCAATAGACCGAAAAGGGTCCAGACCGGCTTTTCAGAGGCTAAAAGTTGGGGGCCTTCAGGGGCGATAACGTCGTCACTTGCCATTACTTGGGTGTCCTTACGGTAATTCTACGGATAAACGGGAAAACATGGATATATTTATCAGGATAAACATCCTATAAAATATAGCATATTTCCCGTGAAATACAAGCCACTCTGGGCACGCTTTCGTCCTTTCTATCGGAATAACCGGCAAAATTCTTCCATCCACTTCGAGGAAGGGGGTACAGTTCGTCCGACTTGCCTATTTTAACACGTGGGGGAAGGGGGAGGCGTTGGGGGCTAAAAGGGGCGGGAATGCACGTAAAAATTCGGGGAAAGGGGAACCAGAGGTGGAAAATGGGACGAGGTGTATGCAAGGGAAGGGGGAAAGTTGGAAAAAAAGAGAATGCGTTTGGTGCCGTAAAAATAGGGTGGAAAACGAAACAGTGGAAAAAACCTCAAAAAATTTTAACGGTCCCCCTTGCGAAAATTTTGGAAGGGGGTA
>JAUNBJ010000191.1 GCA_030535245.1 Planctomycetia bacterium
AGTTTGAGAGGAAACAATTTTTCAAAAATGTTTCCTCTCAAGAGGTTGGAAGCGCGATAGTTCAAACCATTTCGCTTCCAGCCTTTGGAGAGGAACCCTTTTGAAAAAGAGGTTCCTCTCCAAACCTCTCCTCCCAAAACTTTTTACTATGCTCACTACGTTCGCAAATTATTTTTATTTTTTTCTTTTCTTTTTTCTTTTATTTTTTCAGCGCCTCCACCACGCGACGCGTAATCTCCGCAATCAACGCCTCCTTCTCGTCCCCTGCCCCCTCCTCCTTGTTCACATACGAAGGCGGATTAAACCCACGGTGCGCCAACCCCGCCGCACTCCAACTGTCCCGAAAAACATCGTTCGCACAAATGTCACAATTCTTCATCTCAAACCGCGGATCACTCCCACCCCACGCCTTCTTCAAATCAAGCAAATCCTGCGCTTCCTTCTGCGTAAAATACCCCACGTTGCCAATCCCCTTGGCTAAAATCAACATGTGACAGTACGCATCCAGAATCTCCGTCCACCAATACGCCCTTTCCGGCGTATCACCCCAACTCACCGTACCATGATTCGCCAACACAATCACCCGCGTCTTGTGAACAAACGGTAACACCGTATCGGCAAACTCCTGACCGCCCGGAATCGCATACTTCGCAATCGGAACCTCGCCCAAATGAATCTCCACCTCCGGCAACGCACATGGCGGAATCGGCTCCCGCGCCATCCCAAATGCCGTCGCATACGGCGGATGACAGTGAACCACCGACTTCACCTCCGGTCGCTCCTTCATGATCGCCAGATGAAGACGAATTTCACTGGTCGCCTTCCGCTTTCCGGAAATCTGGTTCCCGTTCATGTCCACCACGCACAGATCGTCCGGCGTCATGAACCCTTTGGAAATCATCGTCGGCGTACAAACGACCTCGTTTTCGCTGATTCGATAACTGATGTTGCCGTCGTTGCCCGCGGCATAACCCCGCTTGTAAATGCGGTCGCCAATGGCGCAGATTTCCTGCTTGACTTTGTAGAGGTTCTGCATGATTCGTTCCTTTGAATTAAAAATCCACGTTTATCTGATCCAAAATTAATGCTCCGTAAGCATCCACCGGCTTGTGATCGGGGTAAAACGGATTGACCGCTTCCCGCCCCTCACCCAGGCCTATCATCTGCCCTTCCGCCGCCGAGAACTCGTCGTAAACGACAAGCTCCGTCCGGGAAGGAGTGTTCCCTTTCCGCAAATCGTCGAGCGTGTATGGCACCACCACCTTAAACGCACCCCCCAACATCGTCGGATGCGCTTTGCAAAGCGTAACGCTGCCAAGGACTTTCCCAATTCGCATGATCGCTCCTATTGCCCTGCCAATGCCATGAATGTCAAACCTGTAAAATGTTTTGGGAGGTTCACGGCGTTCGCTCTTGATACGACACTATCCGTAAAACGCTTCCGCCGCCGCCGTAACCAACCGCCCGGTCAGGTACGCTCCCACCTGGGCCGGGTCCAGCACCACCACGTTGGCCGAAAGTTTCCGCACCTGCCCCGCGATTTTCGCAAGCGACCCCGCCTGTATCGCAAACACCCCGTCGTCCCGATTGAGCAGGCAGAGCGCCTCGTCCACATCGGACGTCAGCACGATGGAAAGCGTTTCCAGATCCAACATTTTTCGCAACGACGCGAAATCCGTCTCCCCCTCCAAAAGCCGCGGAACATACCCCGCCCGCGTCCAGACGGGAAGGAACGTCTCGGCATGATAGCCTGTACGAACCGTGTAAACATCCAGCCCATTCCCCCGCTTTTTCGTCTGGGAAAACTCCGTAACCCGAACCAGCGTTATCTTCCGTTCGCTCAATTCGTCGAGTACCGCCGGCGTCACAAGCGCGTTTACCGGAATGCCCAAACGACGCACGGAAAGGGGAAGCCGCTCCACGTCCCGCAACGTCACCACCCGTTTTTCCAGCAGGAACGTATCGGTCGAACGCTTCGCGGAAGGCACCGGCTGGGGAACCGGCGTCGGCACTGGCGCAGGCACCGGCACCGGAACCCGCGTCGGGGCAACCTCCCCCTGGGACGCACCGGTCGCTACACGGTTCACAATCCCGCGAACGATCTGCTCTATACGTGTTGTATCCAAACTTGCAGGCATACCCGATTAATGGTTAATGGTCAATGGTTAATTATTTCCATTCCACCTTTTTGGGGGTGAAGTAGCTTTTCTTCCAGTAAACGGCCTGAACTACACTCATTAACCATTAACCATTAACCATTAACCATTATTTAATTATCAATTATCAATTATCAATTGGTTCGGCGTGTAAAAGGCGCGCCTTACGTGTCTTGTATTCCGAAAACCGACCAGCGAGCCGGGGCGTTTTTCGACCGCAAGGTCTGGATGCTCAGGCTGCCGTCGCTGACCAGAATCACCCGGTCGCCCACCCGTGCCCCCAGCGTGTCCAGCACCAACTGCGGATACCCTTCCGGCGATTTTCCGTCCAACATCACCGGCTGTGCAATCAATAACCGCTGCCCGGAAAGGCTCGGATGTTTGACTGTCGCGGTCGCATTGCCTACGATGATTGCTGGAAGCATGGTTTTTACTCGATGTTCAAAGGGTTGTTTTACGCGTCATGTTCCCACCCGGACTTGCCGAGGATATGGAGGCTGTCCACCAACGTACAACGACGGGAGCGGGTGTAGGTCAGCGGGTTGGTAATCCCTTCGCCCGTCATGCCCGCGATGGAGAAGGAGGAATACCCTTCGCCCCCCATGCCCAACCCTGCGTAGCTGGGGCCGTTTTTCACAAAAATAGTTGTGTCAATGGCACGCCCCATTTTCGTGAGGTTTTCGATGTTCCGCGAGTGCATGATTCCGGTGTGGTGGAAACCATGCTCGTACTTCACGGCCAACGCAATCCCCGCGTCCACGTCCTTGCAGCGGACGAACGGCAGGAAAGGCATCATCTGTTCGGTCGGCACAAAGGGGTTGTGCTCGTCGGTTTCGCCGTACAGAAGTTCCACGTTTTCCGGGATGTTCCACCCCAACTGCCGCCCCATGACGGACGGCGACTGCCCCAAAAACGGGCGGGCGGGAACGGGATGGCGTTTGTCGCCTTCTCCAACGTACTCGATGGCTTTGGCGGTGAATTCCTCCACCTGCCCGGCGTTGAGGCGATAGGCCCCCGCGCGGGCCATGGCGTCCATCATGGCGTCGAACACGCTCTCCACCACGATAACCTCTTTCTCGGAAAGGCACAACAGGTTGTTATCGTAAGCGGCACCGGCGATGATGGAACGAGCCGCCCGGTCGAGATCCGCCGTTTCATCCACCACGACCGGAGGGTTGCCAGGGCCGGACACGATGGCCCGTTTTCTCTGCTGGAGTGCAACCCGCGCCACGCCTGGCCCGCCGGTGACGTTGATAAGAGAAATCTGCGGATGCCCGAAAAGCTGCTCCGTCATGGGGATGGAGGGTTCGGTCAAAATCGTCATGAGGTTGTCGATGCCGATCGCCTTGTAGATCGCTTCGTTGTAACGCCGGACGCCCAACGACGCAATCCGTTTGCCACTGGGATGGGGGGTGAACACGACCGTGTTTCCGGCGGAAATCATGCCAATCGCGTTGCAGGTAACGGTCGGCAGCGAATGCGTCACGGGAGTGCAGGCCGCAATTACTCCGTACGGCGCATGCTCAATCACCGTAAGCCCCCCGTCGCCGCTAAAACACTCGCTCCGCAGGAACTCGATTCCGGGAGTGGATCGCCCCACCCCTTCCTGCTTCGCGATTTTGTGGTCGAGACGTCCGATTTTCGTCTCGGCCATTTCCATCGTGCCAAACTCCACCGCGTTGGCGTTCGACAGGTTGCGGATCGCGTCCACCGCCAACTTCCGCTCGGCCATGGATTTTCTCTCCAACTGCTCAAACGCATCTCGGGCTGCCCGTACTGCGTCGTCCAATTCGGTGAACTGGCCATATTTCCGCTCCAACGAGCGTACCGGAGCCGGAGGATTCGCCGTGCCGCCCAACTGCGTCAACACTTCCGCGACAATCTGACTGATGACATTTTCGTTAATCATGATCTGCTACCTTTGAAATACGATTTTTCCATCCATGTTGACGGTATCCACAATCCCTATCGTCACCGCATCGACCGGAATGGATTTCGTCTCCGGCGTCATGCGGGCACTGGATCCCTGACAAATCAGCACAAAATCCCCTTCGCCCGCCCCCAGCATATCTACCGTGACCAGCGTTCTGCCCGTGGGTTGCAACACGTTTTCCCCTTTCGCGTCGAACTGGTACGCTTCCACCACCAGAAGTTTCCAGCCCTTCATGGCGTCCAGCTTCTGCGTAGCCACCGTCGAACCGATGATTTTTCCAATAAACATTTCTGTTTCTCCCTGATCCGATACACCGGGTACCGCATCTCCAGAAGGCAGCCGCCATGAACCATGAATCATTGAGTTGCCGAACGATTTTCCACGGGTGCGATCCAATACTCATTCCCCTTCTTTGAAGGGGTACGCCCGTCAGGGCGGGGGGTAGTTCCGAAGTGG
>JAUNBJ010000044.1:0-11718 GCA_030535245.1 Planctomycetia bacterium
CGTTCGCTATGTTATTAGTGTTTATTTTCTTTTTATCCTGTTTATAACATGGACGAAACACTACGGCACTTCCAACTTTTTACTATGGATACAAGGATTTATTTTCGTGACAGAACACTGGATTTCATTTTCACTACTGCAAATAGTAGGAGTATCCGATGCTTGACCGGGGCGGAAGTGGAGGTGGAAACGTGACAGCCGACTTCAAAAATTTTGCGCTGAACCCTTGCATTTTTCAGAAACGTCTAATATACTGAATGATTACGAAAACGTCACCTCCCCAATTTTCGTTTCGTCGCTTGCCGCACGTTCGCTCCCGAAGGTACGTGGGGGGTGCTTACACTTATGAAGGAAAAATACCTATGAAATACTTCTATCCCTCGTTTATCTATCTGTTGATATTGTGCATTGTTACCACCGTGGCGTGCCATAGAGAAAGTCAGGTCATCCCCACAGGCGATTCAGCCTCGGTTTCCAATGGTGAAGGTACTTTGGAGGAAAGGATCAAGGCAACAAAAGATGGCGATGTCATTACGCTGAAATCGGGAAAATACAATCTTGACAAAAGGCTCGTAATTGACCGGGAAATTACTATTCGAGGGGAAACATCGGAAAAAGTTATCCTGACTTCATCCGATTCCTGCGTGTTTGAGATTTCTTTCGGCAGTCCGATATTTGAAAATCTTACGGTTATTTCTGATTCCGAAGATGAAAGAAGTGCCGCTTTGTTGATTACCGGCGGCAGTCCAAAGCTACAGAGCTGTGCCATTTCAAGTTATCACGGTACAGGAATTCATGTTTCCCAGAAAGAAACCGCCCCGGAGGTAAGAGACTGCACCATCAAGGAATGCGGCGGCAGTGGAATTCTTGTTGAAAATTACGCTTGCGGCACGTTTGTAAATTGTGACATTTACGGTAATCAATCGGATGAAATTGTTGTAAAAAACAATGCGAATCCCACTTTTCTCAATTGTAGAATTCATGAAGGGAAAACGGTCGGGATTGCAGTGTCTCAAAAAGGACGTGGTATCTTCCTGGATTGCGATATTTACGGGCACACTCCGATGGAAATTATGATTTCCTCCTATTCGACACCCGTGTTTCAGAAGTGTAAAATTCATGACGGAACGTTCGGTGTCGGAGTAATTCAAATGTCGTTAGGAACCTTTGAAGAATGCGATATTTTTGGACATCTGTTGGCTGGAGTTGCCACAAATCTTGGTGGAGCGCCTATCTTCAGTAAATGTAAAATTCGGGATGGGAAGGGGATGGGAATCTTTATAAGGGAACCAGGACTCGGAAGTTTCTCCTATTGTGATATTTTTGGAAATGAGAACGGAGTTTACATTTCTAATTCCGGAAGTCTATTTCTTGGCAAGTGTCAAATTCACGACCAGAGAAAGTGTGGCATTCTGGCAGAAAAACAGGCAAATGCCCATATCGATAGTTGCGATATTTATAAGAATACCGAAGCGGGAATCCATATCACCGATTCCTCAAAATTACATGTCTCTGCCTGTTAAAATTCACGACGAAAAAACCGTCGGAATCCTCATCGAGAAACAGGGATATGGAAAATTTGATCGCAATGTCCTCGAAAACAACCCGACCGATTGGGATATTCGCGACGATGCCGGAGAAAGCACAGGTTCTGGAAATACTCCGGAATTACCGAAACGGGAATAGCCTCACCACTTCCCCACCGGGCACCGCTCCGTCCCCATCGCGAGTTTGTTGACCAGGGCAGAGGTGGAGGGATGAGAGCCGCCTCCTTTGTGTTTTTCGGAAATAAGGAACTTATTGATGGAAATATTCGATGGCAACTCGTACCCTGAGGAACTTTTAGAGTTAAAAGCTCCGCATTTATACGCATATACGAAATTGCATGGTGCCATGTTTTCGGAAGAAGTTTTTTTGAAAGACGTTTGTCCCAAATTTTGGCTTTTTTCCGTTTTAGTGCTCTTAAGCGTCATGTATTTGCGTTTGTTTTTGATAAATTTCCTGTATGGAGGACATTTCTGTTCTTTTTATTTTGATCTGTTTCTGGCATTTGTTGCATTTCTCAATGTCGTGTTTGCCTTTCCGTTTTTATTGCGGTATGTCTTGTTTTACGATGTTCGATATCCTCTCCGAACCGTGTTTATTGAGCATGATACGGCGTATGTAACGGAATTGGGAAGTTGCCAAACGATCACGCACTTTAGCCAACTTGCACTCAAAGAAACTTCATTTATCAATGGAGATTCTCTCTTTACAGTACCACGATACCAAAAATGCTTTCTTGTAAACGTACGGCATGGAGTGTGGATTGCTGTCGGTATCCATGAAGAATCGTTCAAAATCCTGAAAGAATATGCAAGCATTCGTTCGGACAATAAAAAAGACTGCATGGACGACGAAATATTCACTTCGGAAACGGGTCACGAGGCGTGAGGAATTTCTGCGGAAAATGAAGGAATCATTCCGTGGAAAAACGCGATTTTGTCGACCGTAAAGTCGTGTGCCGAGGCCTGGACAAGATGCAGGCGGCCGGGGACGACCGCCCTCCGAAGGGTTTTTCACCGATTTTGCGTCAGATTTACAAAATAATAGCTTTCACTGCCACCTCCCCGACAAAATCAGGGAGGTGTTCAGCGGTTCCTAATCCTTGACCGTGATAAACAGGTTGCGATACGACGACTGTGCCGGGCCGCCGGAGTGGATCTGCAAACCGATCAACCCCAGCTGCGGAATCCCATCTTCCCGCTCGGAATACTCCACCGTCTGCACGCCGTTGATGAAAACCTTCACCACCGGCCCGTCACATAAAATCTCGTAACGGTTCCAGTCGTTCGGCTTCCATACCGCCTGAACCACTCCCTTGTCGGCACGCTGCAAAAAGCGACTTCGACGCGATTCGTCGTACAGGCTGCCCCAGTAGGCGCCGTCCGCCGTCATGTCCGCCTGATAGCCAACCATTTCGTTGTGGTTCGGAACCCGCTCGGAACGGAACTGCACCCCCGCGTTTCCCTTCTCGCCGACGATTTTCGCTTCCAGACGGAGATAAAAATTCCGATAACGCTCGTCGGTTGTCAGGAACTCGTTCCGATCCAGCGGCTTTTCCAGCGAACCGCCCTGAACCGCACCATCAACCACCTTGAAAATATCCTCGCGGCCCGACCATCCGGTGAAATCCTTCCCGTTGAAAAGCGATTTCTCCGGCAGTCTCTGGTTCGTCTGATCCCAAACCGCCTGGGCCATTTGCCTTTCTTCTTCCCGCTCGGCGACGGCCAACACCGCCTGAGCCATCTGCTTTTTCTCCAATACCGCAATGTCCCACCGGTTCATGATCCGAATGTACCCCCGCAGCATCCGAATGCGGTATTTTTGCGAGGGAAGCGTTTGGGCCAGCTCCATCAAAAGCGGTGCCACGTTATACGTCGGCCACGCACCGAGATATTTCGTCGCCAAATCCACCGCCGCTTCGTGGGACGACAACGCGTATTTTTTCAAAATCACAAGCGACTCGTCCGTCCCCATCTTCGCCGCGATTTCCACCACCGGCACGGGGTTTCCGTCGTAAAACGCCGTAAGTGCCGCAAGCGTCCCCGCCTTGTCCGCAAGCCGACGGCAAAGCCCCGCAATCTTCCGAAGCGTTTCGTCCGAGGTTCGCACCTCGGCGGGAAGCGACTTCAGCAGATTCTCCAAATCGGCCAGCGTCGGGGCTGGCTGCTGGATTTCCGCACTGGGAACATCCCCCAAAACGTCCGCCGGGGCCAGCGTTGTGCCATCCAGATTCCAGCGGGCAATTTTCACCGCTGCGGGCGAAACGTTGGCATCAACGACCGCCTGATAACATTTCGCCGCATCCTCCGGGGGAAGGTGGCGTGCCGCGAAGAACATCCCGTCGGCAGCCGCCTCCCGAAGCGTTTCGTCCGCCCGCAGGTACGGCAGAAGAACGTCCGTTTTGCCGATTCGCCCAAGCGCCTTCAAAAGCGTTGTTTTCACGGAAACCTCCGTCGATTCGTCGTTCAGCATCGCGGTCATTTTCTCCACCGATGCGGTATCCCGCAAGTTGCCGAGAGTTTGCACCACTCCCTCCCGACACCTCGAAGCCATCGCCTGATCCAGTGCACTGCGCAACACCGGAAGCCCGGCACCGTTGGGCAGATTCGCAAGCGCCGTGCAGGCCGCCGTGTTCGTTTCTTCCTTCAAAAGCAACTTGCCCAATGCGTCCCCCTGCGAAACGTCGCCCGATCGGGTCACTTCCAGACAAAATTCCTGCTGACGATGCACGGCTTCCAAATCTTCGGCAAACACCGGGAAAACCACCAGGCAGGCGAGTAAAAAACTGACATATTTCATAAGAATATCCTTTCTTGTTTCGGGTATCAGACAATCCACGGCGCCCGAGATTCCCGGCAACGCAAACGGTTGGCCTCGTCGTCGTTCAGGAACGTTTCGGTTTTGGGGTCAAACTTCAGCTCACGCCCCAGCAACCAGGACAATGCCGAAGCATGACACGCAATGTGCGACGAACGAATCACATCCGCGTTGCAAACCGGCTGCCTGCGGGACTTCACGCAATCCAAAAAGTTGCGCACGTGAGATGCCGCATCGGTGCCCACCCGGTCGCTCTCGTCGGGATACATCGCCGGGTCGGAAACGATCGTTCGCCCCGTGTCGCCCGTTTCCACCCAACCGTCGGAACCTTCAAAACGTACCGGACAGGTTCCCAAACCCATCCAGCCGTTCGGACGCATGACCAGCCGCACGCCGTTCTCGTAATCGGCATACATCCGATCCCCTTCCGCCCAGTAACGTACCGGCGTCGTTCCGTCCATCCCCAAAGCAAACTGACACAAATCGACCGTGTGCGCTCCCCAGTCCAAATGCCGGGCGCCCGAATCGAAATCGTAATATCCCCGCCAATCCCCCATGCAGTACGCCTGGTTGTACGGACGCCACGGCGCCGGCCCCAGCCACAAATCCCAGTCGATCTCCTCGCGGTCGGGAAGCGGTTGCTGCGGCTTCCAGTCGTTCCGCAAATTCAAATAGTAAATCGACGCGTGAACCGTGTGAATCTTCCCCAGCCGCCCGCTTTTGGCCAACTCGCAGGCGTATCGGAAATTCTTGACGCTCCGCCGCTGCGTCCCCCCCTGAAACACCGTGCCGTACTGCCGCATGGTGTCCGAAAGTTTCTGGCAAAGCTCAATCGAAATCGCACACGGCTTTTCACTGTACACATCCTTCCCCGACCGGGCCGAATAGATCGACGCATGGGCATGCCAGCGATCTCCCGTGGCAATCAGCACCGCGTCGATGTCCTGCCGATCCAGCAGTGCACGAAAGTCCCGGTACATCGCCACGTCGTGGGTGCCCTGCGCTTTCTCCGCCTGCGCCTTGACCGCCTCCCGACGATCCCGACGAATGTCCGCAATCGCCATGAACCGTACGTCCGGCTCCAGCAGAAAACGGCCCAATACGTACTTACCACGATTATTGATACCGATCCCGCCCAGCTGAATCTTTTCACTCGGCGGCGTCGCACCGTCCAATCCCAAAGCGGTCGAGGGAACCACGCACACCGCCGTACCCGCCAATGCGCTTTTCAAAAAATCACGTCGTTTCATAAATACTCCTTAAAGAAACCAAAGTGGCAGGAAATCCTAATCCCTCCAATATACCCCCGCCCCTCCCGAAAAACAAGGGGCGTGTTCCGGAAGCAATCCAATTTTTGCCCACGAATAAACCTTCGATGAATGGTTCGTGGATAATAGTTCCTACTGTGGCACTTGATGTTTCGCCCTTTTCCGGTATAATACACCCTTGAAAAGAGGAACGGAAGACCGCCGACGCAAGTTGGAGGAAAGTCCGGACACCACAGAACACGGTGATGGATAACGTCCACCGATCGCAAGGTCAGGGAAAGTGCAACAGAAAAGATACCGCCGGAAGATTCCTGTTTTTGGGAACTTCCGGTAAGGGTGAAATGGTAAGGTAAGAGCTTACCGGCGTGCGGGCGACCGTACGGCCTGGCAAACCCCACCGGGTGCAATGCCAAATAGGGAAGGAATTGGCGACTTTCGCTTTTATTTTTTTATGGCGGAACGAGCCTGCGTCGTTGTTCGCGGCGTCCGACTTCCGGGTTGGCAGCTTGAGACGCCCAGCAATGGAACGTCCAGATAAATGGTCTTCGATTACAGAATCCGGCTTATAGTTCCTCTTTCTTTTTAGGACACCTTCCGGTCACTCGGCAGGACGCGCAATCGGACTCCCCTCCTTGTAGGGTGGGGTGCCATACTCGTACGGCGAACACTCGAAATAATGAATCGCCGCCGCTGCGGAAATAAAGACCAACGCCAACAACAAAAGCACCGTGTACAGGTCCATGCGGGGACGTCGGTACTGCATCGTTTTCTTCGCTGCGGCCTTGTCCAACGGCACCGCAGCCCCTAAATCCTCGGCAGGCGCTTCGTCAGAAGCCGCATCCTGAGCCGCTTCCTCGAACGTCGTCTCCTCCGGAAACGCTTCCCCAACATCCGCAAACGGATCGTCTGCGCCGTTTTCCTGAAACGCGTCACTCATGCTTATCTCCTCCCGGCCTCGGTTCCTGCTTTCACGGGAATCACCCGGTTGCCCGGCGCGTAAACCCCATTGTCGTACCCGGTTACGTTATTGCATACCGCCCGATCCGGATGAACCTCCGCCACCTTCACGCGCCCGACATACCCCGAACCGTCCGCCGTCTGCACGTCAAACTGATGCCCCTCGCGAACACCATCGTCGCTGCCCACGGAAATTTCCACCATCTTGCGATCCGTATTTACCGCCAAAACACGCCCCATCAGCCCCGCCGGAGCCGACATGCTCGCGTAATACTGCACGTCCGGCTTGATGTTCAAATACGACATCACCTGCTTGGCCGCCGCCAACTCGCTGGCCAACGACTCGCTTCGCTTCTGAAGATCGCCAATCTCGCGCTGAACCTCATTCAGCTTGTCCGTCAGCTCGACGTTCTTCTTCACCTCTTTGTCACGCTCCAACACCAGCTTCGCCACCTGGTCGCGAATGCTCGTGTTCTCCTCTGTAAGCTGATTCGCACGGTCCTGCGACGCCTTCACGTTCGCAATCGACGTCCGAATCGATTCCCGCGATTTATCGATTTCCTCTTGCAGCTTGGCCAACTCCTCTTTCTGCGTGGCCAACGTGTTCTCCAACGCCGTCAACGCCTTGCGACGATTTTCCAGCTCCGTGTCGATCTGCTCTTTCAGCTCGTCGTTCTGAACACGCAATTCCTCGTTTTCCGCGTTGGCCGCTTCCAACTGCTGCTTGTACCCCTTGGGAACCCCCTGCGAGGTGTCTTCGTTGTCCGCAACGAGCCGCCAATTGGTGTGCGTCACGTAAACCGTCAACGTCAGCGACATCAAAACCAGACTCAATATGAAAATGAGTACGACGAAAATTTTTCCAACCAGGTTCATCGATGTTTTCCCTTTTTATAGGCTCCCCGTCCGCGACAGGTTCGGAACGCAATGCTTCCATCCAGTATAACGTCTTTCACCAAAATTTCAACTGTTTTTTTCTTTTTTCGGTTGAAATTCTTCATTTTCCGCGCATACCCGCAGGACGTGCGGCGCTTCGACTATTTACATATTTCAACTATCGTATTTTTGCGACTGTTTCTAAAAAGGAATAAGCGTCCAAATTCGGAAAGTTTCCCCATTCCATGTAAACTTTGCGGATTAAAACGTTCCTGCTTTTTATGGCGACGACCTCCCGGAAACGCTTCTGGAAAATTCCATAAAAAAAGCCGGACAATGCCGACTTTCATAAAATCCATTCAATGGCTTTTGGGACATTCCAACACACGGAACGGCCTCCCGATAACTCGGAAAGCCCCTTCCGCCATGTTGCTTTCAGTAAATTAAACCAATTCTTTCCGCACTCCCACCAGCGTCTTTAAACGCTCGGCCAACAGCGCCGCGTCGAACGGTTTTCGGAACGTCTCGTTGATACAAGATCGATCGAAATTGTTCGCACTGCCATCGTCGGGAAGAAGAGCAATCAGAATAATATCGGCAAATTCACTGTTACGACGCAGATTCAAACAAATTTGTAACGCTTCCGTCCGGCCGATCGAGAAATCGACAATAATGGAATCCGGATGGAAACTTTCGGCCTGAATCCCCGCGTCAAAACCACTCGCCGCCACTTCCACTTTGAACGAACGTTCCAGCGGAAGCTCACGACGCAGGTTCTCAATAAGAACCTGATCCTGCGCGACTACAAGCACTTTTGCGGTAAAATCATCCTCCAGGGTTCCTAAAGGCATCCCGTGCTCTTTAAGGAACTTGATCAGGTATTCGCGAGGAATACGCCGGTCCTGTGAACCTGGGATTCGATAACCCTTCAGTCGGCCTGAATCAAACCACTTACTGACGGTGCGTGGGGCCACCTTACAAATTTTGGCGACCTGACCAGTTGTGAAGACCTTCATGGTAGGCTCTCCGTTTTAACAACTCGCCTCGACTCAATTACCCGAATCGCCCTTGGGCTATCCAGGACTCAGATCCCCCCTGCAAAACAATTTCCTCCCGGAGAGGCAAAAACTCCGGAGAACCTTTTGAACGCAGTTTGGGTTGAGGGTCTGATCTGTTATTGCTTCATTTTTAGCTTTTCAGGCTAATAACCCGTGCATGGAATATTACATCGGCACGGATTTCTTTTTGGTTAAGGAAAAATCCTAAAAATTGTCATTTGTTGCCAAATTGTATTTTCTGGACTTTCCATTATCCCGCCTCCAAACGGCTTTGGAAACGACGCTAAAAAACATTTCCACGAAGTTCCTTCCCTCCTGGAGTTCGCTTCGTGCCGTTTGCACCGATAAGTTGAATTTTAACTCTCTCATCGGCTTATTTTGTATTTTCGTATTTCTAAAACCGAAACTTTAGATTTTCCCCAGGATTCCCCGCGGACTTTTACGATTTTGACGAAAAATACCGAAAACAGGAACCTTTTCGGTTTTACTGCAAATTGCCTAATCGTTACAGTCGTTTTGTTTGGTACAGTCGCACCTTTTCGACTCCGCACTTCGCTTGAGGTAGCCGTCGTCGCTCCGGTCGTACCAGTGAATCTCTCTTGACAGGATTTCCTCCTTTCTCTATTATTCCAGAACAAACGAAATTATTTTCAGGGAGCAGGCAAACCATATCATGTATAGAATTCTTCTTTGTTTACGTTATTTACGGACACGCTATATTGCGTTAGCGTCGATTGTCAGCGTCATGCTGGGCGTGGCGACGATGATTGTGGTGAACAGCGTAATGTCAGGGTTTACGAACGAAATGCAGGCTCGGCTCCATGGGATTCTGGGGGATATTTCGCTGGAAGCGTACAGCACCAACGGATTCCCCGACGCACAGGGGCACATGGAAAAAATCCACGAGATTTTGGGGGACGATGTGGAAGCGATGACCCCCATCTGCACGACGGCAGGGATTATCAACTACCGAACGTTTGGCCGGTGGCGCACGCAGGAGGTGATCGTCATTGGAATCGACGCCTCCACCAAAGGGGACGTGGGCGATTTCCATAATTATTTGCAGCATCCCGACAATCGGGAAAATTTGAGTTTCGATTTGCGGGAAGGGGGATACGACCTTTACGACCATCAGGCGGTTTTGAAGGACTCCGGAACGCTCGGAAAAATCATGGCGTGGTTTCTGCCGCGAAACGAGGAGGGAAACGTCCGTTCCAGCAAGAAACTTTTGCCACGGACGCAGATGCAGGATGCGGGTTGGGAACATCGTCGGGATCGGTATTCGCGGATTTATTCCGAGGCGGAGGAGGAATTTGGTTATCGAACTTCGGGCGATTTGACCGGGCAGAATGCCGCTTCGACGGAAGGCACGTCCAAGATGTTTGAAGTGTTGCCGCCACCGGAGGAAAACGCGACGCAGCAGGGCACCGGCACGTCGGAAAGCGTACCGGCACTCAAGGCTCCCGACACGACGCCCACCACCGACGACCCTTTTGGAGCACCGGTAGTGCAGGTGTTCGACCCGTTGAAAGAACAGCATTCCGGAGCGATCGTCGGGATGGGGCTTTCCCTGTTTCGTGAAAATGGCGAGGACTGGTTTTCCATGGTTCCGGGCGACGATTTCAAACTGACATTTCCGACCAACGGGACGCCTCCGGTGGGGATCACGGACAATTTCACCTGCGTCGATTTGTACGAGAGCAAAATGAGCGAGTACGACAGTCGCTTCATCTTCATACCGCTTCAAAAGATGCAGGAGCTTCGTGGCATGGCGGATCCGTCCGACCCGCGAATGAATCGGGTCAACCAGATTCAGATCAAAATGAAGCCGGGGGTCGATTTGGATCAGGCGTGTGCCAAGTTGCGGGAGGTGTTTGATCCGATGATCTACAACACGCTGACGTGGCAGGAACGGCAAATGACGCTTTTGCAGGCGGTGCAGTTAGAAATTGCGATATTGAACGTGTTGCTGTTCATGATCATCGCGGTGAGCGGGTTTGGGATTCTGGCCATTTTTTACATGGTCGTAATCGAGAAAACGCAGGATATTGGCGTTCTGAAGGCGTTGGGGGCGTCGTCATGGGGGATCATGAGCATTTTCCTGATGTACGGCCTGTCGCTGGGCATCGTCGGGGCGGGAATGGGAATGGTCATTGGGCTTTTGTTTGTCTGGAATATCAACGAGATTGCCGACGGCCTGAGTTGGCTGTTGGGGCACCCGGTGTTTGATCCGGATATTTATTATTTTTACCAGGTTCCTTACGACATTAATCCCTGGACGGTCGCCTGCATTGTCGTTGCGGCCATGGGAATCGCGGTATTGGCCAGCGTGTTTCCGGCATGGCGTGCCGCACGCATGCAGCCGGTGGAATCGCTGAGGTACGAATAAAATGGAAAACATTTCAAAAATAATCATGCGGGCCAACGGCGTTCACAAAAGTTTCACCAAAGGACCAAGTTCCGTTTCCGTCCTCAAGGGGGTAAACCTCGACGTGCGGCAGGGGGAATTCCTCTCCATCATCGGACAAAGCGGGTCGGGAAAAAGCACGCTGTTGCACGTCATGGGACTGTTGACGTATCCCGATTCCGGGGAAATCCTCTACAACGACCGCCGTATCGACAACCTGTCGGCCAGGGACCGCGACGCGCTGCGAAATCGGGAAATCGGAATGATTTTCCAGTTTTACCACCTGTTGCCCGAACTGAACATGCTTGAAAACGTGCTCATGCCGATGATGATAGGGCAAAGTTTTTTTCAGTATCAGCAAAATTACCGCGAAAACCGCCAACGAGCCGAAGCGATCCTGGAACGGGTGGGGCTTTCGCACCGGCTGAAACATAAACCACGGGAACTCTCCGGCGGAGAAATGCAGCGAACGGCCATCGCACGGGCACTGGTCAACCAGCCGAAAATCCTGCTCGCCGACGAACCGACCGGGAACCTCGACCGGGAAAACGAAGCGGGAATCATCGAAATCCTCCGCGAACTAAACCAACAAGACCAACTGACAATCGTACTGGTCACACACAATCCCGCTATCGCAGACGGTGCCGACCGCACCGTTCATCTGGTAGACGGAAGTTTGGCATAACGCTTTTTAATAATGGTTAATGGTCAATGGTTAATGGTTAATTATTTCTATTCAACCTTATTTTGTAGGGTTTAGTGACACTCTTACTTTTCAGAAAACGGCTAG
>JAUNBJ010000044.1:11728-26159 GCA_030535245.1 Planctomycetia bacterium
CCATTAACCATTTACCATTAACCAACGTGTTCCACCAACAGATAAACCGTAGTATGAAGTATTCGTTTCGGGAGGCTGCGAACGTTTTGGGGGTTTGCCCCGCCACGGTGCGTAACTGGCGAAAGAGCGGGCTGCTCACGTCGTTGGAAAAAAATGTCGTGGAAACGCTTTGCGAAAAGATTGCCGACGGCACCTGCCCCCGGCTCCGAAAACGGGCCAACCGACGTTGCGATTCCCGAACGTTCGACCCGAAAGAGTACGGGACGTTTGATGACGCCGGACGCGATTATCAATCCCGCATCCCGGTCGGGGAAAAAGCCTGCCTGGGAGCTTACTACACCCCGCCCGCCATCGTCGATATGCTTTTGGAGCAGCTGGCGCTTTGCCCCAACCAGACGCTACTGGATCCCTGCTGCGGGAGCGGTATTTTTCTGGTGCGGGCGGCCCAAAAATTTCACCTGCCGCCCGAAAACCTGTTCGGTTTCGATCGCGATCCCGTAGCGGTGCGGTTGGCACGAAAAAATCTGCGGGAGGCCTTTCCCGATCGCGTGTTTGAACCTGCTGTTTTTCATGCCGATTTTCTGGCATGGGAGGGGCGTCAAACGTGGGATGCCATTGCCACCAACCCCCCTTGGGGTGCGGAAAGGTTCGCAAGCTCCGAAAACTGGCACAACCCCATCCCGACAAAGGAAACGTTCGCGCTGTTCCTCGTCCGGGGAATGCAGACGCTTCGGGATGGCGGACGTTTCGCGTTTTTGCTTCCAGAATCGCTCTGCGTGGCGGCCCGGCATGCGGCACTGCGTGATTTTCTGGAAACCGACGCCCACGTGACCCATCTCGCCCACCATGGCAGGATTTTCACCCACGTCATGTCCCCGGTCGTTTCGCTTGCGGGAGAAAAGCGTTCCACAACGACGCAGCACTCCGTGGACTGGATTCCCCATTCCACGGAAACGAAAGAGCAGCTGGAACGACTTTACGCCCTCCCGCACCAGACACTTGCCGGCCATGCGGAGTGGGCGTTGGGAATCGTCACCGGAGATAACACCCGATTCGTAAAAAACCACCCCGATGCGGGCGAACCGGTATTGCGGGGCCGGGATATTCAACCGTTTGCCATTTCCCCGCCCGAACGCTTTTTACGCTGGGAACCGGAGAAATTTCAGCAAACCGCGTCCGAGGAAAAATATCGGGCTGCCGAAAAGCTGGTTTACCGTTTCATCACCGACCGCCCCATATTTGCCCTGGATACCCAAAAACGCCTGACGCTCAACAGTGCCAACGTGCTGATTCCCCACCTGCCCGGCATGTCGTCGCGGGTCGTGCTGGCGTATCTGAACTCGCGAACCATGCAGTGGATTTACCGCCAAAAGTTTCCCGGACGCAAAGTCCTCCGCAGCCAGCTCGAACAGCTTCCATTTCCCCACATTTCGGCAAAAATTCATGAAAAAATCGAAAAAATCACGGGAGAAATCCTTTCCGGAAAAAATCTTTGTGATACACTAAATGATACGATAGATTCAACTTTTCGTATTCACCATTCCACCCTTTTTCAGTAAAGGAACGATCATGTCTTACAAAGTTTACATCAACGGCGAATTTTTCGACAAGGAAAACGCGAAAATCAGCGTGTACGATCACGGGTTGCTCTACGGCGACGGCGTGTTCGAGGGAATGCGGAGCTACAACGGCAAAGTATTTCGCCACGAAGAACATATCGACCGCCTCTACAAGTCGGCCAAAGCCATCCACCTGACCATCCCCATGACTCAGGAAGAAATGATGCGGGCGGTGAACGACACGCTGGCCATCAACGGGCTGAAAGATGCGTACATCCGGCTGGTGGTTTCCCGTGGCGTCGGGACGCTCGGAATCGACCCGAACCGCTGCCCCACCGCGCAGGTCATCATCATCACCGACATGATCTCGCTCTACCCGCAGGAACTGTATGAAAACGGCCTGGGAATCGCCACCGCCAGCACCATCCGGAACCCCGCCTCGTCGCTGTCGCCGCGAATCAAGTCGCTCAACTACCTGAACAACATCATGGCCAAACTCGAAGGCCTTCAGGCCGGGTGCAGCGAAGCCCTCATGCTCAACCATCAGGGACAGGTCTGCGAATGTACCGGCGACAATATTTTCATCGTCCAGGACGGAACGCTCCTCACCCCCAGCCCCGACTGCGGTATCCTCGAAGGGATTACCCGCGGTGCGGTGCTCGATTTGGCACGTGAACATGGCATCCCCTGCAAGGAATGCGTGCTGACGCGTCATGACGTGTACATCGCCGACGAATGCTTCCTCACCGGTTCTGCCGCAGAGATCATTCCCGTCACGCAAATCGACGCCCGGCCAATCGGCGACGGAAAACCTGGCCCGATCACCCAAAAGCTGATCGCCCTGTTCAAGGAACTGATCGCCTGATCGCTTTTTTTCCAGTGTCACGCGGAGGGGTTTTCCCAAACCCCATCCCGCCCCAAAGTACGACATAAAAAACAAAAACGTGTGCTCCTTGCCGAACACACGTTTTTTGGTTTCTGACAGAATAAGACGTTCGGGTCATTCCCCACGCATGTCACGCGGTTCACGAATCCACTCCAGTCCCGCGTCCGTCGCCAGCTGCTCCAGCCACGACTGGGCCACCGCACGCAAATCGGCATTGGCCGCCGTACGATAGTAATCCAACGGCGATTCCGCGAACATGTTCTGAAGCACGTCGTCCTTCGGCAAAAATTCCTTCAACTGAACGACGTAGTACGTCGAACGGCTCAAATCTTCCGCCACGCCGACTTCCCCTTCTTTCAGCGAGAAAACCGCCTTCATGAAGTTTTCGCCCGCATTCTTACGCGTGTCGGTATCCACATTTTTCACTTCGGAAATCTGCGGCTCCTGAACGCTGTGCTGATTCTCCAAAATCGAACCGTACGTCAGCCAATGGAACGGGCCGGACGCAAACACCTTGTCGCCCAAAGCGGTCAGGTTCCCCGCCTTACCACATTCAGCAGCCAGACGTTCCGCCTCGGCCTTCGCCAGCGAACGGGCTTTGTCGAATTTCCAGGCCGCTACCACACGGTCTTTGACCCCCGCGTCGCTAAAGTTCGGCACGTTCGATTCCACTTCCTCCGTTTTCCACGAAAGGTAAATGTTGTCCTGCATATCGAAACTGCGAATCGGCTGGTAGGTCGGAACCGTGCCCAAAATATACGTCACGTACGTTCCCTGCTCGCAGCGGGACATTCCAATCGGAACCGACAACAGCTCCAGTTCGTCCGCAAGCGGCACTTCCACGAAATCGAAACCGTACTTGTTCGCCATCGCAGCAAAATCAAACACCGGCTTCGCCTCGTCAATCGGCTTCCCTTCGTTGCGGTAAACCTTCGCTTCGTATTTGCGAATGGCACGGTCAAACGCCGTCAATTCCGTCGTGGCGTCGTCGGTCGCCTTCAAAATCTTCTCGATCGCTGCCGTGCGGGCCAGGCTCTCACGAATCTGACCTTCCACCTCGCTCAACGGGCGGTATTCCTTCGGCGCCTGCGTCGTGTAGTTCGTTCCGGACACCCCCGCTTGCGGCGGAATGTTTCCTGGGAACGCCACTTGACGGAACGGTCCACGGTGGGCCGCCTGGGCACCTTCTGCCGGCTTCGCTTCTTCGGCCGGAGCTGGGGCCGGAGCCGCTTCTGCAGGTTTCGCTTCTTCCACCGGAGCAGGAGCCGCTTCTGCTGGTTTCGCTTCCTCGGCCGGAGCTGGGGCAGGCGTTTCCTGCAAATCAATCGTTTCGGGCAACGCCGGCGTGGATTCCGCAGGCGCCGCATTTTCCGGGAGCGTCACGTCCGGAACTTCCGGAGCGGGAGCGTTTTCCTGCCCCTGAACAAACGGGTTGGCCGTATCGACTTTCAAATCTTCACCCGGCTGTTTGACAAAACTGAAATCCTTAATCCGGTCGTATTCCGCACGAATCGCTTCCGGCGTAATGGAGGCGGGGTCGGCAAATTTGTCGAGGTTGGCCACCATGTACTGAACCTTGACTTTTTTAGGATTTTTGAATCCGGGAGTTCCCAGGAACGCGTCGGCCAGCGTGTTTTTGTTCTCCTCGAAGAATTTCATCATTTCTTCCTGCGACGGCTCCGCGACCTTGGCTACGTAATCCATCACCGCAACCGGGGCGGCGTCAATCGTCGCACTGCGATACACGCGGCAGAAATAATCCCACTGACGACTGAGCGGCAACCCCTGAAAATTCACCTCGAACTGACGGCGATACTCGCTGGCCAGCAACTCCTCACGAAGGAAATCGTCCAACACCTTCGGGTTGCTCAGACCGATCTTCTGCTTCGCTTCCTGAACCATCTGGGTCGTGATCTCATTCCCCATCAGCTTCTTCATGAACGCGATGATCATGCCGTCGCTTACCACAACACCGGCACGCTCGGCATAACGGGCCTGCAACCAGCCGTTCACCAACACACGCTCGTCGTAACGGGCAATCTGCTGCCGGAAAAACGAAATGTCCCGAATGGTCTGCTGCGCTTTTTGCATCTGAAGCATCAGCTCCGGGTCCTCCATCGATTTGCCGGACTCGAATAATTTCTTCAACGTCGCGTCGCTTTTCTCGGAATACTCCTGAACCAGAGAATCGAGAAAAGCCACGAACGTCTGGCGCTGGACGAGAAGATTGTGCATGTCCACTTCGCTCAAATCCCCAAACAGACGCGTCGTCACGACTTTGCTCTTGGCACCGCCCGACGAACTGCCGTCATTCTGAAACGTGGGAATGAAAACGAACGAAAACATTGCCAGTACCCCCAGCGTCGTCAGCCAGGTTTTCTGATTTTTACGAAACGTACGAAACATGGACATAGTAAATTTCCGATAGCATTGTGGGTGGAAACAACCAACAGGAACCCGGCCCCAGAAAAAAATCAAGGCGTTCCTGCAATATGGATTCTCTATTGTAAAAAACAATACACTTCTTGCAACCCCCCGACAGAAAATTTTTCGCGTCTTTAGAACCCTTTATTGTAAAAAAGGGCGAAATAGTCAATCTGGATAAACACGCTTTTTCAAACAGAAAATATTTTCTTTCTTTTTTGGAAAAAATTTTCCAGAATTTCACGGTTTCCACCTTGCAGGAAAAGTAAAAAATCAAATAATGTGTGTAGTTTGTTTGCCCTATCCTATTATAATGAAAACATCGAAACGGCATCCCGCCATTTCAGAAAACCTCAAACGTCACGGAATCAGAATGAAATCCACGACCAAATCGCTTGTCATCGTCGAGTCGCCCGCCAAGGCAAGAACCATCCGGAAATTTTTAGGCGACAATTACATGATCGAGGCCAGTAAGGGGCACGTCCGCGACCTGCCGCAGGGAACGAAGGAAATTCCGGAAAAGTACCGTAAAGCGTCCTGGGCCTACCTGGGGGTCAATGTTGACGAGCACTTCGCGCCGGTTTACATTATTTCCAAAGACAAAAAGAAGCAGGTCGACAAACTCAAAGCCATGCTTAAAGAGGCCGACGAGCTTTACCTCGCGACGGATGAAGACCGTGAAGGGGAAGCGATCAGCTGGCATCTGTGTCAGGTTTTGAAACCCAAAGTTCCGGTCAAGCGGCTGGTGTTTCACGAAATCACCAAAAAGGCGATTCTGGAGTCGCTGAATCATCCGCGGGAAATCGACGAGTCGCTGGTACGTGCTCAGGAAGCGCGACGCGTGGTGGATCGGCTGTACGGTTACGACGTTTCGCCCCTTCTGTGGCGGAAGGTTGGCCCCAAGCTCTCGGCCGGGCGGGTGCAGAGCGTGGTGGTGCGGCTCATCGTCGAGCGCGAGCGGCAGCGCATGGCGTTTCGCAGCGCCACGTACTGGGATCTGTCCGGACTGTTTGAAACCGCCCAAGCTCAGGCGTTTCAGGCGGAGTTGGTTTCCGTCGGCGGCAAACGGATTCCGACCAGCCGCGACTTTGACCCCAACACCGGGCTTTTGAAAAACGACTGCCTGCAATATACCGAAGCCGACGTGATTGCGCTGCAAAAGCGTCTGGAACAGGCGGGCCAAGCGAAGGTGCTGCGGGTGGAAAACAAGGATTTCACCCAGCGTCCACCGGCGCCGTTCACCACCAGTACGCTCCAGCAGGAGGCGAACCGAAAGTACGGCTTCACCGCCCGTCGAACCATGACCATCGCCCAGAACCTCTACGAAAATGGGTGGATCACCTACATGCGTACCGACTCGACCACGCTTTCCGACGAGGCGCTGAACGCTTCGCGAACGCTGGTGCGGGAACATTACGGAACCGATTACCTCCCCGACGCGCCGCGGCGTTATCAGACCAAAGTGAAAAACGCTCAGGAAGCCCACGAAGCGATTCGTCCGGCGGGCACATCGTTCCGGTTCCCGGAGGAGCTTCGTGGACAATTAAACGTCGATGAGTTCAAACTTTACGACATGATCTGGAAGCGCACCGTAGCCAGCCAGATGGTGGACGCTCAGGGACGCCGCCTGACGATTGGTCTGGGGCTGGCCGACGCCGAGTTCTCGACCACCGGCAAAACAATCACGTTTCCGGGCTACCTGCGTGCGTACATCGAAGGACGTGACGACTTCGACGAGGGGAGCGACGGCGAGCGGATTTTGCCGCCGGTTCACGAGGGCGACGCACTGGACTGTCGCGAGTTGGAGCGTCGTACACACACGACCCAGCCGCCGAACCGTTACAGCGAAGCGGCCCTGACGCGGATTCTGGAAGAAAAGGGGATCGGGCGTCCGAGTACCTACGCGTCCATCATCGAAACGATCCAGCTCCGAAATTACGTGTTCAAACGGGGCAACGTCCTGATTCCAACATGGGTGGCATTCGCGGTCTGCAAACTGATGGAAAAATATTTCCCCGGCCTGATCGACTACCAGTTCACGGCCGACATGGAGGACGACCTGGACGCCATTTCCCGAGGGGAAATCCAATGGGTCGATTACCTCCACGAATTTTATTTCGGCGATGCGAAGAACGTCGGACTGAAACCGTTGCTCAAAGACCAGCTTGAGCAGATCGACGCGCGGGAAATCAGCACGATTCCCATCGGAAAAACCGACGACGGCCAGCCGTTGTGCGTGCGGGTCGGGCGGTTCGGACCGTTCCTGGAGCAGGGGGAGGGCCAACGGCGGGTTAGCGTTCCGGCCGACATGGCCCCCGACGAATTGACCGTGGAAAAAGCGATCGAAATGCTCGACCACGCCCAACAGAGCGAAGCGCCGCTGGGAATTTGCCCCGAAACCGGCAAGCCGATTTATGTCAAAGTGGGGCGGTTCGGACCGTACATCCAGCGTGGCGACACGAAAGACGACGAAAAACCGCAAAACGCCTCGCTGCTCAAGGGAATGGACCCGAATCAGATCGACATGGAAACCGCCCTGAAACTGCTGGCCCTGCCACGCACGGTAGGGGTTCACCCCCAGGATGGCAACCCCATCGTCACCTCCAACGGGAGGTACGGACCGTACATCAAATGGAACGACGAAACCCGCTCGCTGGGGGAGGAGTTTTCGCCTTTGAACATCACGCTGGACGACGCGATGGCGCTTTTGGCTCGGCCCAAAACACGCGGCGCCGCAGCAAAATCCTCCCCGGCACCGTCGAAAGACCCGATTCGCGTTCTGGGTGTGTCGTCGGTAACGGAAGGAAACGTAAACGTCATGGTCGGACGCTACGGACCCTACGTAACGGACGGTAAAACGAATGCGTCGATTCCCAAGGATGTCACGCCGGAAGAAATCACGCTGGATCAGGCGTTGGAACTGCTGGCGGCACGGGCGGCACGCGGCCCGGCAACGCGGCGTCGGACGGTTAAGAAAACGGTCAAAAAAGTAGTCAAAAAAACCACGAAGAAAACGACCAAAAAAACGACGGCTAAAAAAACCGCTAAAAAAACAACCACGAAGAAAACCGCTTCCAAAGCCGCGAAGTAATTTTCCTCCGTTTCAACGGTTTGTTCCTGAAACAACAGAACACCTTCCCAAACCCCCATTCCGGCTCCGGGATGCGGTTTTAGAAGGTGTTTTTCTTCGTTTCTGCACATGTCACTTCAATAAAACAATTCATGAGCACTGGGAGCCGTGAACGAAGGGCATAGCCCGTAGTTCCGGATGAAGTGGGAAACCCCTCTCCAATGTTCCGGGACTACGCTTCGCTCCGTCCACGGCTCGCAAGGAAATATTCTCGTACCCATCGCAATTTTACCATAAAATTTCCCCATCTAACGGTTTTCAGAAGGTGGGATTTCCTTTATAATAACTTCAGGTTCGTGTGCTACCCCTTCCAGGACGTTGCACCAACGTTTTTAATTGATAGTTGATAATTGATAATTGATAATTGTTTTTATTTTAGCCGTTTTTTGAGTAGTAGCGCCTTATGACTGACACACTATTACAAGCCAAACACAGCACCATTCATTGTTAAACTCGTAATTACAAATCTGGTGTATGGCACTACCACTCAAAAAAAGAGCACGAACAAGAATAATTATCAATTATCAATTATCAATTCCCAAATTATAATCACTCCGGAGGATAGAAGATGAAACGATTTTTCCTGACCTGCCTGCTTGCCAGCTGCCTGGCGATTCCCTGCTTTGCCCAGAAAAAATTTGAGGGTTTCGAGCGTGGGATGGGGATCGGCGGTTGGCTGACCAACTACAAACGCTTCAACGTGTTGCCGGAAAAGTGGCGTCTGCCGCTGACCATTGGCGACATGGAGCATTTCGATTCCTACATCACCGAAGCGGATGTGGCCAACATCGCGTCGATGGGTATGGATCACATCCGATTGGGGTTCGACCAGATCGTGCTGGAAGAAAGCCCCGGCGTGTATCGGGAACGGACGTTCCGCTGCATTGACAACTTCATCGGCTGGTGCGAAAAATACCAGCTCAACGTGGTGCTGAACCTGCACAAGGCGGTCGGCAACTACTGCGATATTCAGGAAAAAGTCGAGCTTCTGGACGACCCGCAGCTGCAAGACCGCTTCGTCGCGTTGTGGGTCGAGTTGGAACGACGCTATCACGACAAGCCCGCCGTGGCATTCGAGTTGCTCAACGAAGTCCGCAACGTCAATCCCAAAAAGTGGAACGATCTGGCCGAGCGAACCCTCCAGGCCCTTCGAGAAAAGAACCCCACGCGAAAAATCATCATCGGTAGCACCTGCTGGAACAGCCCCAGCACGCTGAAAGACCTGCGTCTGTACGACGATGAAAACGTGATCTACACGTTCCACATCTATTCCCCGTTCGAGTTCACCCACCAGCGCGGCGTCCTCCAGAGCGGCCCGTTGTACTACAATCGGGTCATGGCATATCCGTCCGACATCGAACCGTATCGCGATTTCCAACGGGTCGTCCAAAACAACCCGAACGCTTACCGCAACCGGGAGCAAATGGATAAAAACTACCTCCGCAGTTGCCTTCAGCCCGCCGTGGATTTCGTGAAAGCCCATCCCGATAAAATTCTCTGGTGCGGCGAATTCGGAACCATCCGTCATGCCAAAATCGAATACCGCGAAAACTGGATGCGCGACGTGATCTCCATCCTGAAAGAATATAAAATTCCGTATTCCGTCTGGAATTACCTCAGCACCCCCAACGACGGGAACCGATTCAGTCTGGTGGACGACGACACCCGTAAAATCCTGTCGCCCGAAATGCTGAAGATCATCCAGGGAAACGCCGACTGACGCGTCCCCCCGTTCTCATGGCGACGGGCATTTCACCCGCCGCCTTTTATCCCCAACGTTCCCTTACCTGCGTCGTTTGAGGAAGAACAGTCCCAGCGTCAACAGCAACCATGCCGCCGGTTCCGGAACGTAATACGCCTGAAAACCGGTCAACGAAACCCCGGCAATCTCGTACGGCGTGAAATCCCACGCGAACACCTGGGAATCCAGAGCGGAAAAACTCATCGACGACAGAAGGATCGTGTTATCCTCCGTGACGGACGCGTCGAACGTATCGTATCCCGCATCCAGCCAGGAAGCGAACGCATCGAGCTGCGAACTTTCCAGCCCGGAAACACCCAGCTCCAACACGTAATTTTCGCCGAAACTGCCGGTCAGGTTAAACCATCCGCGGCCAGATTCATATTCGGTGATGGCGGCCCAACCGGAATTCATCTCCAGCGCTCCGGTATTGTAGGCCGGATTCAGGCTTGCGGTGACGGTCTTGTTGGTGGAATCGACTGCCACCGACCAGATACTATTGGTATGTGTGCCGTTTTCCCATTGGAAGTCACCGTCAGCTTCGACAAGCTGCCAGCTTTTGTCGGATGCCGCCTGGAGGAGCGTCGCTCCATGATCGATACCGACGTTGATTTTGGAATTGGTGGAAACCGTGATACTACCGGTATTGAGAAATGGCAGGCCGTTGGCGTTGGCCAGCAGATTGAGCGTTCCGCCGCTGACTGCAAAGGGACGTGCCGTCCAGCCGTCCACCCCCGAACAATACGCCGAATTGCCAATCATGTTGGCCGTCGCCGCGCTTCCGACGGTCGTGTTTCCACACCAGAAACTGTCGGCGACATTCAACACCCCGGAAAGACTCAAGTATCGGCTGTTGACAATCGCTCCGTTCGTAAACGTTGCACTGCCCGACGTGTTGACCGTAATATCGTTCGTACTCCCCATGGTACCTACCTGCGTCGTACCCACCAAAAGCGTCGCTCCGTCCACATAGAGCGCCCCGTCATTGCCCGACCCGTTACTGACCGTAATATTCTTCGTGAAAACGGTTCCCGACGTCACGTTCATCGTGGCCAATGTGGAAGCCCCGTTGCCCACGATGATGTCCCCTGCAAACGTCGCTCCGGTACGGGCATTCAGCACGGCGGAAACTTTGTGTCCCAGGTTCGTATAGCTACCTGCGTACTCGCCTACCGTAACCGCCCCGATGATCGTTGCCGAATCCGAAACCGTCATTTCCGCCGACCGTTCCCCTGGGTTGATGTTCGTACCGACCGTTACCGGAGCTTTCAGGACAGTTCCCGCCCCAGAGACGTTCGCATGGCCATGCGTGTACGGGCCATTGGCAATCAGGACGGAGTACGCATTCAACACGGCTCCGCCCGACAGATTCAGCGTTCCGGTGGCGAAATTATCGTAACGATCCGACACATGCCCCACCAGCACCCGCGGCGCGTTGACCGTGGCTTTATCAGCAATATTCAAAACCCCGGTAGCCCCGCTAACGGAACCAATTCCAAGCGCATATGTATTTCCCGTATCCAACGTCATCAAACTTCCCTCGCCCGTTACCGTAACCACCACGTCGGCCTTGTCCTGATTGCCAATAAACAGATGTCCGCTTTTTGCCGTCAAACTCCCTCCCGAAGAAATCGTCAGGCTGGCAGTCCCTGCTTTGGCACCGATCACATTCGTCTCCGTTCCGGTAATGGTCATGCTTCCACCGTTGGAAATATTCACTGAAGAATCCTGATTGATCGTAAAGTTCCTCACCGACGTCAACGTCCCACCATTCACATTCAACGTGCTGCCTATCGCCCCACTCCCATTCCCAATGTTAAATCTCGTGACACTGTTTCCCAGGATCACCCCACCCCCCTCGTTCACCGTCAGAGAACCATAACCGCCATTCCCCACGGCAAGCTCCGTGTTCACGGTAAGATAAGCACCCTTGCTCACCGTTAGGGCACCATGGGTACCCTCATTATTTCCCATCGTGACCGTACTTCCAGTCAGATAACCGGATTTCAAATTCACCCGAACCATCTCCGCCGTTACGTCGTTCCGCACGGCAAAAATGCCCACAACGTTCGGGGAATCGGGATTGGACGAAAGGATCATATCCCCCCCAACGTCTTGCAAATATGCGACTTCTCCTGATCCCGGAACCCCCTGGCTCCAGTTACCCGCATTGGAGTACAACGAATCTCCCGTCGCATTGTTCCACGAAGAATTTGCCGCATACATATCACCCGTCAATAAAACTGACAACAAAACCCCCAAAGCAAAGGGACTCAGGACGAATTTTTTCATGATCGAAATCCTCATTTTCATAAATCCACACAGGAATGATTCTCAAAACATCTGCCTAACAGTATAGTCCGATATTTTCCCAAAGCAACTGATTTTGAACGTCAAAATAATGACGGAAAACGACACTTAAATTGATAATTGATAATTGGGGGGCACGGGGGGAATGGCGTTTTTTCCCTCAATCCTAGGACCTTGCCCAGGCTATTGAATTTGCCCCTTCAAGGCATAGGTGGAAATAACTTCTCCCCTCAAAAAAACGGTTTGCACAAAAATAATTATCAATTATCAATTATCAATTCACAGGTGTTATTGCGGAATGCTTGCCGGATTCCCATCCGCCCGGTTGGCCAGATTGTCATGCACCTGAGCGTCGATGCTGTAGGGAATCCGCTGCACCGAACCGTCACACATCACAACCCCAACCCCGCCCGCATGACAACTCCCAAAACGCGGACTCAAATCCGCCCCATCCCGATCCTGAATCGGCAAATACGCCTTGCTCACCATACATAACTGATCATGATCCGCCCCCGCATACGCAATCCCATTGTCCCCCAACGACTCCCCCGTCTCATACGTGTCGGCCTGCTCATACTGCTCCCCCGTCAAATACGTGTTGGACGTGCCATCACGAATCTCCCCAATCGTAACCTGACTCAACGCGAAAATCACCCCCTTGCTCGTCCGCTTGGTCTTGCTGCTGTCCGTCAAACCCGCAACACCCCCCGTGTACGCCTCGTACTTCGTATAACTGTTCCCCCCATAGTCCGTCTTGGCCGACGAAACACTCTTCGTCGCATTCACCAACGTCACCAACGGTGAGGGATAACACTTGCACGAACGCCGCGACGGACAGTAAAGCACCGAAAGCGGAACCTGATTCCGCTCGTACGAACCCTGCTTCTGCTCCGGAGACGCAGCGTTCGGATCTCCGTCCGAACCCAGCTGGAATAACGCGTTCTGCTCCAAAAACGGTAACAACGAATAGATCCAACTCCCCATCTGCCCCTTCCCAAAACCCGCGTCTGCATCCCCCGTCCACGAACAGGTCCACCCCCCCGACGGAAAATGACGCGAACTGCTCTCCATGTTCAACGCCGCTAACCCCAATTGACGTAAATTGTTGTTGCACTGCATCTGACGCGCCGCCTCCCGCGCCTGCTGCACCGCCGGTAACAATAACCCCACCAACATCCCTATAATCGCTATCACCACCAACAACTCCACCAACGTAAACCCGCAACGTGCGGGAGCGACTACGGCTGCCGCCGGTTGCAACCGCTCCGGGAGGCAGGCGCTGCGATTCTGGCCTCCCTGTCCTTCCGAACAGCCTCCGGCTGCTACAGATTGCAACATCACCCAAAGACGATCGCTACGCTTCTGGCCCCGCAGGTTCTTTATAAAAAAGAAAAACGACCGCATAAATATCAAGAAGTGTCTTTTCATTACTGGCTCTCCCATAAAATTCCGCTTCCCAGACACGCAGAAACCTTAAAGGCTTCCCCCCTAACGGCAACCCGAAAAAACATCTCAAATCCGGTCCGTAAAATGCATTACACTCCCCAAAGCACTGCGTACCCTCCATCATAATCCGTGGGCCAAAAAATGTCAATTGTTTCTCTGCGTCAATCGAATGACGCCATGCGGCACCGGAAACACTCCTCACAAACGCAACGCATCCACCATCCCCTGCGCTTCCGCCGACAACAACGCGTCCAAATCCTCCCGCTGCACGTAGGTTTCCAACGTCTTGACAAACCCCTTCCTTTTCGACTTCTGCACCGATGGCTTCAACTTTTGTGAACGCGCTCGGAATTTCTCCAGATTTGTCTGAATCTGAGCCAAATCCCTGACATTTTGATCCTCCGCCAATTTGTCGTACTGCGCCTGAACCCCCTCCGCTTCCGGCATCCCCTTCAACGACTTCAACAAAATCCCCAACCGCACATACGCCGCCGCCGGACGCTCTTTCGCCAGTTCTTCCAACCGCCCCGGCTCCTCTTGCAAGTACGCCTCCACCGTGCTCACCACAATCTCCAAATCCGAATTCTTCTTCGCCGCATTCCGCAGCTTTTTCAACGAACCCTGCCACACCTTGCCCGGAACAAACGCCTCGGCATGTTTCAAAAAAGTCTCCGCCGATAACCCGCTCAATGGATGCTCCAACGGACTGGAAGTATACGCTTGCACCCTCGCCGCCTGCTCGGTCAACATCGGTATCATCGAATAAAGCCGACCCGGAGATCCCGAACCGACCATCTCCCCCGACCCATTCACCAAAACCGCAAACGGAATCCCCCCACTCGGTTGCCCCAGCGGATGCCGAAGAAACTGATACACCGGAAAATTAAGGAACCGCTGATTTAATCCCAGGTCTTGTCGAAATTTTAAAAAGCGCT
>JAUNBJ010000045.1 GCA_030535245.1 Planctomycetia bacterium
GTGGGCGAGGACGCCCACCCCTCCGTAGACATTGCCGTAATTTATAAGAGGGACGCAACACTAGTAGCGTAAGTTTTCTCAGGAATAGTAATGACAAAAAGCGGGCTGTCGCTTTCGGCAGTCCGCTTTCGTTTTAGCCCATAACGGGTGTTGAAGCGCGGGGCATTTGCTCTAATCCATCGGCACCAACCCGTCGTGACGCAGCCATTCTTCGAGTTGTTCTTTCGTACGGTGGTCGGTAATGGGGAACTGAGCACCGGAGAATTTCCCGGTTTTTTCGGCGTAATACCCTCCCGGATCGGTATGGGAACCGGCGCTGGTGTAGGTGATGCAGGAGTGATAAAGCTGGTTCCGCAGCGCCACTGTTTCGCGGGTGGAGAGCACCAGTTCCGATTTCGGGAAAACGAGCCGCAGTGCGCAGTACATCCGTATGAACAGGTCGTCCTCCACGTTCCATTCGGTCTGGAAGTTTCCGGGGGCCTGCCGGATACGCGGCAAGCTGAACGACATGCCGACTGGCTGGTAACGGTCGCGCAGGTAACACGCCTGCCGCATCATCCGTTTCAATTCGGCCACGGGGTCGGCCAATCCGAGGAGCATTCCGAAACCGAAGAAATCGAAACCGCCCTCCCCTGCCCGGTCGTAGGTGGCAATTCGCCAGTCGAACGACGATTTGGGGCCGATGGGGTGGTAGGTGGGGTATAATTTTTCGTCGTAGGTTTCCTGAAACAGCGTGATGGCCCGGCAGCCCGCTTCGGCCATGGCGGCGTAGGAGGAGACTTTTTGAGGGGGAATCTCCACGGCGGGCGACATGCCGCGTCGAACCATTTCGCGAAGGATTTGGCAGTAGTAATCGGTGGTGCAGTGGAGTGGATCCTCGCCGGTCAGGAGAAGAATATTCTTGAATTTTCGTTGCTCCAGCACGTCCAGTTCCAGGCAGACCTCCTCGAACGACAGGTGGCGTCGCTGGATGTCACGGGTTTTCTGGAAACCGCAGTACCGGCAACCGTTCATGCAGATATTGGCGGCGTAAAGGGGGGCGAACAGTCGCATTCGGCGGCGTTTTTCCCCCGTGACCGGATCGGCGACGGAGAAGTGTTCCTCCGTTTTTTTCCGAGCCAGCGTCACCAGTTCTTCCAGAGGAAAATCGGCCCGCAGCCAATCTTCCAGTTCGCTAAAATATTTCTTGTCGTATTCGGTGTTTATCAGCGCGTTTTTCACATCCGCGGCATCTTCAGCTATTGACATTCCCTACTCCCATAAAAACCTGAAAGGAAAACAGATTGTCCATTATACCGCGCTGCCAACGTTTCGGAAGGGGCCCGAATACGCGAAGAATGGGGCAAATGGGGTTGGGGGTCGGGTGCGATCCCATTTTCTGCTTACTGCGGCAGTGTGACCGGCTTGCCATCCGCTTTGTTCCCCAGGCAGTGCCAGACTTCTGGATCGACGCTGTAGGAAAGTCGCTGGACGGAGCCATCGCACAACGCAATGCCAAACGAGCCGGCGTGGGCACTTCCGAAACGGTTGCCGCAGTCGTGGTAGCCGTAGCGATCCTGGAGGGGGAGCCGGGCGCTGGAGGAGGTAAAGACGTTGCTGCTGTTGTACGAGCCGCCATACGTGGAGCGGGTGATTTCCGCATCCCCTTCCCCCATGAAGTCGCAGTAATCATTTGTATAGGAGTTGACCCCATCCACCGTCCAATCGGTGAGAAACTTGGGATCGATCCCTTTCTCACCATAGAGAATGGTGTTGGAAAGTCCGTCCCGCACCTCGCCGATCGTTACTTTGGAAAACATGTAGCACAACCCCGTATATCGGGAGGAAAAACTTGTCCAGGATCTTTTTTTCTGCCGCATTTCCGTAACCTCAGCCGTCGTCGGCCCCGAAATAGAGGGATTTCCAGAGCCGAATGTGCCACTGTCGGTGGTTCGATACGCTCCGAAGTTGGCGACGTAATCCCCTTTCATGGAGGGAGAGGGCATCTCCCCGTTTCTCACCGTAATATCCTTCGTGTTCGCTACCTGTGCCGGACGGCGAGAGGGACAATTGAATACGGAGACATACGTGCTCATCACGGTTTGGATGTTGGTTTTCTGAGTGTTGGAAGGACTTTCCGGCAACTGACCATCGGCAGGAAGCTGAAAAAGAGCGTTCTGCTCCAGGGCGGGTAAAAGGGTGTAGCACCAACTCCCCGGCTGCCCCCAGCTCAACCCTCCTTCCGGGTCGCCAGCCCAGGAATACCCCCAACCGCCGGAAGGAAACGTCCGGGATGAGGTTTCGGTATTGAGTGCCGCCAACGTCAGCTGCCGCAGATGGTTGTTACACTGCATCTGCCGTGCCGCTTCCCGTGCCTGCTGCACCGCGGGTAACAGCAAACCGACCAGCATTCCGATAATCGCAATCACGACCAGCAATTCCACCAGCGTAAAGGCCGGGTGCGGCCTGCACATTACGGCTGCCGCCGGTTGCCGGTAGTCCGGGGGACAGTCGCTTCGCTTCTGGCCCCCCTTGCCTTTTGCAAGAAGGAACAACAATTCCACCAGCGTAAAGCCCGGCCCCGGGTGCGGGGCGGCACACAACGGCTGCCGCCGGTTGCAACCACTCCGGGAGGCAGGCGCTAGCGCTTCTGGCCTCCCTGCCGCCGGGTGTGATCGCTCCGGGAGGCAGGCGCTACGCTTCTGGCCCCCCTTACGCTGTGATAAAATCGCGACCAACAACTCCACCAGCGTAAAGGCCGCTCGACCTTTCCCCAATAATCGATTCATTTTTTCCACCTGTTTTTTGCAAAACTATTTTAAAAAACGCTGAATAATCCCCCTGATTTTGTCAGGAAAGGTTTGGTTTCGTGAAAATTACTTTTTCAAAAACAAATCCATGTTTTGTAAATTTAAGTGGCATCTTCATCGGCGCTGGGGCAGGCGCTTGTGCCGAGCCGCTGACGCTGATAAACGCCGGACGTAATGTGGTCGCACCATTCGCGATTTTCAAGATACCAACGAACCGTTTTTTCGATTCCCTGCGCAAACGACACGGACGGTTCCCAACCAAGCTCCCCATGGATTTTGGAAATGTCCATGGCATAGCGGCGGTCGTGGCCGGGGCGGTCGCGAACGTAAGTGATCAGCTTCTCGCACGGGGAAACCGGGAGATGGATAGCATACGTATCCACGAGCCGGCAGATGGTCTTCACAATGTCGATGTTCTGCATCTCGCAGTTCCCGCCGATGTTGTAAGATTCGCCGAGGGTTCCTTTTTTCAAAACCGTCCGGATGGCAGCACAGTGATCCTCCACGTAAAGCCAGTCGCGGACGTTCTTTCCGTCGCCATACACCGGAAGCGGTTTTCCTTCCAGACAGTTCAGAATCATCAGCGGAATCAGCTTTTCCGGGAACTGGAAGGGGCCGTAGTTGTTGGAACAGTTGGTAATCAGCACCGGCAGGCCGTAGGTGTGGAAATAGGCGTTGACCAGAAAATCGCTCCCCGCCTTGCTGGCCGAGTAGGGGGAACGTGGGTCGTACGGGGTCGTTTCGTGGAACTTCCCCGTTTCGCCAAGGGAACCGTACACTTCGTCGGTCGAGACGTGAAGGAAGCGGAACGTTTTTTTCGCGTCGTCCAAAAGGGTGTGGTAGTACCGCCGCGTCTCCTCCAACAGGCGAAACGTGCCGACCAGATTGGTCTGGACGAACACTTCCGGGCCGTCAATGGAGCGATCCACGTGCGACTCGGCAGCAAAATGAACGATCTGCCGGATGCCATGCTTTTCCAGCAGCTCCCGCACCCGCTCCCGATCGCAGATGTCGCCTTCCACGAACGTGAGGCGATCACGGGTCGCCAGGTTTTGGGTCAACGGTTCAAGGGACTCGTAGTTTCCCGCATACGTCAGCTTGTCGAGCACCACGACGGCGGACGTTTCCTCACGAAGCCACTGCGAAACGAAATTGGAGCCGATGAATCCCGCTCCCCCGGTAACAAGTACGGTCATGGTGATTTCCTTGAAAAAAGAAAAAGTTGCGTTTCCGGACGGTTCTGTCTGTTTCGTTCATTATGCAATATCGCCTTATAAAAAACAAGCCCTCCTTGCATAATTTCCATTTTACGGTAGGATGATGATCAGTGCGGGGTATAGCGCAGTCTGGCTAGCGCATCTGCTTTGGGAGCAGAGGGTCGGAGGTTCAAATCCTCTTGCCCCGATTAAACTTTGGGAGATTTCCAAATGACGCCCATCGTAATCACGTTGGAACGATTTCCGATCCTGTTGCCCGGATGTTACGGAAATACCCAATACACGACGCCGGGATTGGATCGGTTTTCACTGAAAAGCTGTGCATTCCACCGGGCGTACGTGGAAAGCTGCGATCCGATAGAAACACTGGAACAGTATTGGGCCGATTTTCCCGAACGACTCTTTCCAGGAAAAAAAATCTTTTTAAGCGACGACTCGGAAATTACACCCGCATCGTTTTTTGACGAATCCCAAACGCTGGATTCGGAGCTATTTTTTACTTCCGATTTTGTGGAAAATTTGTCGGAAAACGGATTGCTCTGGGCCCATTTCTGCGATTGGGAATGGAAGCAGCTGGATCGCTGGCTGCTGAATCACGATGTTCGAGCACTGCTCTCCACCAGCGGCTTGCCTCCCGTCGTCGAGGATTCCGACCCCCTTCCACTTTTGCACCACGCAGAAATTCAGGTGCCATGGCTGGTCTGTTTTTCCGACCCCGCCCATGCCGCCGCACAAAGCCACTCCCTGGTCACGCCTGCCGATTTCGGAAAAATCCTTCAGGCAGACGACCCGGAGGCTGTCTCGCGAGAACGAATTCTCCTTACCGACGAACCCCGCTTTGCCATGGTCACACCAGACTGGTTCCTAACCGCCATCGACAGGGAAGGAGAAGAACGTATGGAACTCTACGCCAAACCTGGCGACTGGTGGGAACAAAACGACGTCTCCCGCCGCTGCCCGGAAGTTCTGGAATCTCTACTTCATTAACCCCCGGTACGACCGGGTGCGGCCCGGGTGCGGGCGGCACACTACGGCTTCCGCCGGTTGCTACATCACCGGGAGGCAGGCGCTTACGCTTCTGGCCTCCCTTGGCCCCGGGTGCGGGGCGGCACATTACGGCTGCCGCCGCCCGGTACGACCGGGAGCGACTACGGCTACCGCCGGTTGCTACATCATCGGGAGGCAGGCGCTTACGCTTCTGGCCTCCCTTGGCCCGGGTGCGGGGTGGGTTTACACATCCCTGGCAAACCGCCGGGAAGCGTTACTAAAAACGTAGTGGCCCCCGGTTCGCCACTTTCCAAAACCACCTCGCCACCATGAAGCCGGGCAAAAATACGCGCTTTGGTCAAACCAAAACCAAGCCCACGCCCCGATTGGTAAGAGGAATAGTACGGGTCGAAAATCAGCGGGCGAATTTCTTCCGCAATTCCATGCCCCGTATCAGTAACCCGGATTTCGACTTTTTTCGCACGTGCAGCAACCCGGATTTCAAGCGTTCCGGCATTCGCCATGGCTCGCAGACTGTTGCGTATTAGCGCCTGAAAAATCCCATGGAGCTGCGACGGGTCGGCTCCCAAAACCACCTCGCCCGCCGGCTCCCAAAGAAGGCTCCAAACGATTTTTCGTTCGTCGCATTCCGGTTGAAAATCCTCTCCAAGCCGCTCCAGAAACGCCCGAAGTGCCACGTCCTTTTTCTCCAGAAGGGGAGGACGGGCAATCTGGCGAAGGTCGGCAATCATGGCCTGCGCACGCTTCACCTGCGCGAGAATGGCGGCCAGGTCGTAACGTTTGGCGGCGTCCGTCTCCGATTGCAACAGAAGCTGTACGCGTCCCCCAATCGCTGCCAGAGGGTTGTTCAGATCATGCCCCGCACCGGCGGCAAACTCGGCCAACATTTCCACAGAAAGGGAAGCCGGAATGTTTTTTTTCAAAACCATCGCGACTTCCCTTCCTATTCTTAAAATCCAACGACACGAAAACCTATTTCAGAGTTTCCATATCCAGGAAATGACAGATTCGTTTCAGAAGCACCTCCACATCAAACGGCTTGCGAAGGAAATCGTTCGCACCGCTTGCCAGCAGGTCGGCAATCCGATTTTCCTCCACCATGCCGGAAATGCAGATGATTCGCACATCGTCCATGGTTTTGTCGCTACGGACACGCTGGCAGACCTCTTTCCCGTTGATGTCGGGGAGCATGACGTCCAGCACGATCAGGTCGGGATGATATTCCTTGACCATCATGCCCGCATCGAACCCGTTATTGACAGGTCGCACCTCGAACCGTCCGTCTCGCTCCAACACATCCTGAATCAGGCTCACAATATCCAGATCATCGTCAACCAGCAGAATCTTACGCTTTCCGCTTTCGAGCGAGTCCGTGGGAATGCCGTTCTCACGCATGAACACAAACAGTTGCTCACGCGGAATCCGACGAAAACGACTTCCGGGAACCCTGAATCCCTTCAGTTGTCCCGTATCAAAACATCGAATGATGGTTTGCTGACTGACTTTGCAAATTTTCGCAGCTTCGCCAGTCGTAAAAACAGTTTTCACGGCCATTATTCCATCCTTCCTAATACCGTTAGTGTACGCAAGGCACTTATTTCGCAAAGAGTTCCGATTGTGCCAACCCTATCAGCCTTTCCAATTATTCCGATTATATCCATTTTACCCGAAGTGTCAAGTCCAAATTTTTTATTTCTTTGATATTTTTGGGAAAGATTTTTAAAAATTTATTATTCATAATAAATGGCACCTTCTAAAAACACGCAACGTTAGCGCCGGCCTTCAGGCCATTCACGTCGGACGAAGCGATGAATTTTCATTGCCATGCACCACGAAACGCGACACGATCGGCCTAAAAGCCGTCGCTAACGACAGGCAACTCGCTTCCCCCCAGTGGGTACCCTAAAAATTTGAAGGCACGCATTTTTTTCTTCCGAATTTCCCACCCCCTTGTAAAGCGTGGACAAATGAACCATAATAGGGTTTCCGAATCTGAAGAAAACCTTAATATGAAGGAGAGACAGATGAACAGTATCAATCGTCGTTCCATGATGAAAACGTCTGCGCTGATGGTCGGCGGGACCGTTTTGGGAATGTCCAACATCGCCGGAGCCGAATGCCCGGCAGCCAAAGGAGCGTGCAAAATGAAGCGTTATGAAAATGATCACTACTACGACAAGGACGGCAATTTTCTCGTAGAAAAAGCACGCCAGGCTTACTACGAGATGATGGAGCGGTTCCATTATCCGATTCCGGATATTCTGCGAACGGCGGAATTCTGGGCGGTCGATTTTGGTCTGGGCGACTTTGCCAATGTGGGAATGGCGGGCATCATTTGGGTGAACGTCGAGAAGTACAGCTATTTCGGGCACGACATTTACCTTTTGCCGGGCCAGATGATTCCGGAGCATCACCACATCAAGACGGCGTTTCCATGCAAGATGGAATCGTGGCAGGTGCGTTACGGCAGCGTATACAACTGGAGCGAAGGGGAGCCGACGGTACCGCCGATTTCCAAGCCCGCCGAGAGCCAGAAAGACATCGTTCACTGCAAGCATTGCGAGCTTTTGAATGTGGGCGACGTCAGTCATTTGGAAGTTGAGGAATCGTGGCACTTCCTGCAAGGGGGGCCGGAAGGGACGATCGTAACGGAGTATGCCCGTTATCATGATGGTGCCGGCGTGAAGTTCTCCAACCCGAAGGCTCAGTTCTGAGTTTTCGCGGGAAAGGGATAACGGTTCCGAAGGGTGGCGGCGGCAAAGATTCGCGATTTGCGACGTTTTCCGCCGACCCCTTTTTTTCGGCAACTTCTAAAAAAGCCCATTCCGGCCCATGGAAGTGGTTTTTAGAAGGTGCCTTTCCTTTTTTGAGGCTCCTTTGGGGCGATTTGTTAATTTTACCTGCTCAAACTTTTTGGATTATGAAATACTATCTTGGAATTGATCTCGGCGGAACGAACACGAAGATTGGCATTGTAGACGAGGAGGGGAACGTTCATGGGAAAACCAGCGTTCCCACGCACATCCAGGACGGCCCACAGCAGGCATGTGCGCGTATTGCGGAGGGGGTTCGCGGGCTTTTGAAGGGGGCGGGGCTGGATGCGTCGGCGATTGCGTCGGCGGGGCTGGCGTCGGCAGGTCCGATGGATATTCCGGGGCGGCAGCTGCTTCGGACGGCCAATCTTGGGGAGAAGTGGCATTACTGTCCTATTTGCGATATGATGTCCCGTGCGTGTGGTTTCGACGTGATTTTTGCCAACGACGCATCGGCGGCGGCGTACGCGGAGTATTGGGTTGGCAAGGGCAAGACGGCCACGAAGCATCGTTTGAATCGAGACATGGCGGAGGACACGGGCAAACCGATTACCAGCATGGTACTTTTGACGCTGGGTACGGGGATTGGCTGCGGCATTATTCTCAACCGGCAGGTGTACGACGGCGAGCATTCGCAGGGGGGGGAGTTTGGGCACGCGATCATCGATTATTCGCCCGACGCGCGAATTTGTGGCTGCGGTAAACCGGGGCATTTCGAGGCGTACGCAAGTGCCACGGCATTGATTCGCCATGCGCAGGAAGCGGTTCTTGCGGGGCGGGAAACGTCGCTTGCCAACCGTATGGAGGCGCTGCGGGAAGAAGGGGCGAAAGTGGTCGCCGAGGAAGCGAATCGCGGCGACAAGGTTGCCATGGAGCTTATTCTTAATACGGCGAAGTTTCTTGCGGTCGGAATCGTGACGCTCATGCACACGATCGACCCGGACGCCATTTACCTGGGCGGGGCCATGACGTTTGGCGGAAGTAACTCTCCGTTGGGACGCACGTTCCTTCAGGCGGTGAAAGACGAGGTGAAGATTCGTGCGCTCAAAACGTGTGCGTTGACCACGACGCTGGATTTTGCCGACCTGGGTGGGGACGCGGGATTCATCGGCGCCGCAGGAATTGCGAAGGTTTCCGAGTAAAAACGCCTTCTGAAAGGAACGAAGCATTGCTCGACGATAATCACGGTGCGGCGGAAAAAGTGAAGCGGTTTCCGCATGCGCCGGGGGTCTATCTGATGAAGGACGCTCAGGGGCGGGTTATTTATGTGGGCAAGGCGAAAGACCTGTTTCACCGTGCGGGGAGTTATTTCCACAAAGGGGCGTTAGACGACCCGCGGGTGCGGTATTGGGTTCCGGAGATTCGGGACATTGATTTTCTGCTGGCGGAAAGCGAGGTGGATGCGATCCTGATGGAATCGCGGCTGATCAAGGACATTCAGCCGATCTACAACAAAGACCTGAAAGACGACAAATCGTTCCCCTACATTCAGATTCACACGTACGAGGAGTTTCCGCGGGTGGAATCGACACGGGAACCGCAGTCGTCGGGGGTGAAGCTGTACGGGCCGTTCATCCGTCCGATTCGCGGGGCGCTTGTGGTCATGCAGAAGATTTTCAAGTTTCGCACATGCACGTACGCGATCCACAGTGACGACGAGAAGATGCGTTTTTTCCGCCCCTGCCTGCTGGCGTCGATTGGGCAGTGTACCGCCCCCTGTTGCGGACGGGTAAGTCGGGAGGAATACCGACGGCAGATTCATCGGCTGCAATATTTTCTGGAGGGGAATCGCAAGCAGCTTATGGACGAGCTTCAGTCCGACATGCGAACGGCGGCAAAGGAGCTTCGTTTTGAGGAGGCGGCCAAATTACGGGATCAGGTGACGGCGCTTGAGAATCTCAACCAGTGTGGTGATTTGGAGAAGAACGTGCAGCCGGAGGTGTTCCAGATCGACCCCAAAAAGGGGCTGACGGGGTTGCAGAAAGTTTTGAAACTGGTGGAGATGCCGCGGGTGATCGAGGGGGTGGACATTGCCCATTTGCAGGGGGAGGACACGGTGGCCAGCCTGGTGCAGTTTCTCGACGGACTGCCGTTCAAATCGGGCTACAAGCGGTATCGAATCAAGGGGGTGGAAGGGGTCAACGATTTCGCGTCGATTGGCGAGGTGGTGTACCGGCGTCTGAAGCGCTTGCGGGAGGAGGGGGAACCGTTTCCGGACATCTTTTTAATCGACGGCGGGCTGGGGCAACTTCATGCGGCGGAAGACGCCATGGCCCGCGCGGGGGTGACGCTGGGGCCGGACGTGAAGGCGATGGTGTCGCTTGCCAAACGGGACGAGGAGCTGTACGTCAGCGGCTGGGGAAACGAACCGCTCCGGCTTTCCAGGCATGCGTGGAGTTTGCGGCTGTTGCAGTCGGTACGCGACGAGGCGCACCGGTTTGCGCAACACTACCACCACATCCTCCGTGGAAAAAAGTGGACGGATTCGTAATTCCCTGAAGGAACGCAGGGGGTGTTCCAGCGGTTGGGGTTTACCCCACGGCCAGGTACTCCAGCGTTCCGGTCGGGTCGGCGGCCTGGCAGGTGAGGGTCAGGATTTCGCCAACTTCCCGCAAATCGGCGGCCCACGCTTCGTCGGGCTGCTGTTCCACGAACTCGTTCAAGAGCAACACCAGCCGCAGGAGGTGGCGGAAAATCATCCCTTCCTGTTTCTGTAGCCCCTTCGAGGTGATGTACGTGTTGAATTTTCCATGAAACCGCAGGAGATCCCCTGCCACCCAGCAGGGCCAGATTTTGGCGTCGGAAACGAGCGGGAAATGGTGCTGGAAAAGACGCTGGAGCTTTTCGGCAAACGTGATGGTGTAGATCGGTTCCAACATCGCTTCGCGGCGTTTGCGGCGTTCTTCGGGGGTTTGCTGGATCAGTTCTTCCGGCAACGCCAGCCCCAGTTCCATCAGTCGGACGTCGAGATAATTTATCGCGAACGACCCACGGGGCAATTCGTCCTGAAACGGCACGCGAATCGACGGGCCGAGCGAGGAGGGCAATTCCAGCACGCTTTCCAATGCCTGAATCCGTTCGTTTCGATCCATCAGCGGGAAATAACGCAAGAGGAAATCCCCATACACCGGATGGATGCTCCGCAGCGACGCGACGCGGGCAAGTGCCGGGGTCGGTTTCGCCCTGGTGGGGAAGTAGGCCGGTTTTTCTTCCGGTTCCTGGGGCAATTCGGACTTCAGGTAAGCGATCCCGTTGAGGAACACGTACGGACTCGTATCCTTCGCCGGTTGGGGCGGTTCGGGAATCGGTTCGGAAACTGGTTCGGGAACAGGTTCGGGCGTGGGGAGCGGTTCGGGTTCCGGTTCGTCGTCAAAGATTCCCGCGCCGAACGCCGGCCTGACCGGTTTTTCCGGTGCGGGGGAAGGAGCGACGACGACTGGTTGCGGCAAAGGTTCCGGCTCGTCGTTGGGACGTGGCATTTGGGGGAACCATTCGGCGGGCGGTTCGGGTTCCAGCTGGACGTATCCTCCGCTCCAGAGCGTGGCGAGCTGGCGTTCCAAATCGTGTTGGGCGCGGTCGCGTTTTCGACCGTACATGAGCCGTTTTTGAACCAGATTCCGGAGCGTTTCCACGTCGGCCGACGCTTCCAGCATGTACGCCAAAAGCCGCCACGGAACCAGCCCCTGGCTCTCCAGGCTGCCGGCGGACGCGTTTTTCAGCTTCAGGAATTGGGCCTCGTTCCAATATTGTAAAAGCGGGCTGCGTTTCGGCTGTTTCTTTTTGAGGGACTTCTTTTCGGCAAGGATTTTGGGGTCTTTGGAGTCGGCGGGGAGGCGGTCGAATTTTTCCTGCCAGCGTGCGATTTTCACGTCGTCCTCGTGGGCCATGACGAAAACGTACCCCTGAACGTCGTACTGCGGGCGGCCGGCGCGACCGAAAATCTGGTGAGCGCTGCCCGAATCGATCATTTTCTGTTTCCCCATCGGCCCTTTCATCAGGCTGGGCAACACCACCGAGCGGGCCGGAAGGTTGATTCCCGCCGACAACGTTTCCGTGCAGGTGGCAATGGCAAGTAATTTTTGCTGGAACAGGAACTCCACCACCCGGCGATAGCGCGGCAGGATTCCGGCGTGATGGATTCCGACGCCCCGCATCAAAAGCTGCTTCAGACGTGGCCCGGCCCCCTGCGTCCAGTCGTGTTTGCCAAGTTCCGCGACCAGTCGGGAACGGGCTTCGGCAGAGATCAGCTCTTTCCCCTTGACTTCCTCCGCAATCCGCCAGCATTCGTCGCGGTTGAAACAGAACACAAGCGCGGGGGTCATGCGCTGGTCGTCGCCCCCCAGGGACATCCACTGAAGCTGTTCCAAAAGCGTTTTGTCCCCCACCCACTGGAACACCAGCGGAACTTTGCGTTCGTCGCTTTGCACCAGCTCCAGCCGATGTTGATGTTCGTGCTCCATCCAGTTTTCAAACTGCACGGCGTTCCCCACCGTCGCGGAAAGCAGCAAAAGCCGAACATTTCGCGGCAAAAGCCCCAACGAAAATTCCCAGACAATTCCCCGTTCCGGATCGTTGAAATTGTGAAATTCATCCATGACGACCGACTGTACGTCGTGAAAGGGGGTCTGATCGGGGTGCAGGAGCCGATTGAACAGGATTTCGGCCACGACGACCAGAATCCTGGCGTCCGGGTTGACCCGATGATTCCCCGTTACCAACCCCACATCGTTGGGCGAGAACCCCCATTCGATCACTTTTTTTTGGAGATCGCGGAATTTCTGATCGGTAAGCGCTATGAGCGGCGTCGTGTAATACATCCGTTTTCCCGTATGCAACGCCTCAAAAACCGCCGCCTCGGCAATAAGCGTTTTTCCCGTTCCGGTTGGCGCACAAACCATAACCCCCTGCTCGGACGAAAACCATGCCAGCAGAGCATCCTCCTGCACCGGATACAACGTGTAAGGAAGGGTGGCCAAATATTTTTCAGCAAGATCGTCGCGTGTCATGGGCGGTTTACCCCTAAAGATATTTTAAAAGGAACAAAAACCCCAATATACCCGATTTTCGCAAAATTGAATACTGGGAGGGGGGGGCAAATTGATAATTGATAATTGTTAATGGCATTAACCACCATAGCCTGGGGCAACGCCCTAGGGTTCCTGTTCTTTCTTGGGGAAATCGGGTATAATAGAAGTAGAGGAGGGGAATACCGATGATTCCAGATCCAGAAAGAACGTATCCGGTGCCGAGCGTCCGCCGTTTACCGATTTATTTGTCCCTGCTGCGTCGATTACGCGCGGCGGGATTGGAGGCGGTGTCCAGCACGAAAATCGCGGAAGAACTGAAGCTAACCGGAATCCAGGTGCGCAAAGACCTGGCCATGACCGGAATCGTGGGGCGGCCGAAGGTGGGGCACTCCATTCACGAACTGATCGAGCATATCGAATCGTTTTTGGGGTGGGACAGGCCGCAAAATGCGTTTTTGGTGGGGGTCGGGCATTTGGGAACGGCACTTTTGGGCTACAAGGGGTTCGCGCAGGAAAGCCTGAATATCGTCGCCACGTTTGACAACTCACCGCACAAAATCGGAAAAAAAATTCTGGGACGCGAAGTCTATCCGATGGAGATGTTCCCGACCATGGCTGCGAAGCAGGAAATCCGGATTGCCATCCTGACCGTTCCGGCCCGTGTGGCGCAGGAGACGACGGACGTTTTAGTCGGTTCAGGGATTCGCGGCATCTGGAATTTCGCCCCGATTCAACTGAGCGTGCCGGACGACGTGATTGTGGAGGACGTTTCGTTGTCGTCCAGTCTGGCCGTACTGTCGCAAAAACTGAATCACCGTCCATGAAAAGAGTTTTATTCCTGGGGCATAGCGGGCTGGCCGGCGGAGCGGAGTATTGCCTGGACACGACGCTCCGTTTTCTCGACCGAAATCGGCTGGAACCGTTCGCGCTGTTTGGCACGGAGGGGCCGATGGTGGCGTCGGCACGGAGTTTGGAAATTCCTGCCGCGGTGGTGCCGTTTTCGTGGTGGCTGCTTTACGAACGGAGTGGGTGGGATTGGAGAAATCGGCTCCGGTCGCCGTGGCGGGTCGCGTGGCTGGCACGTTGGATTCGTGAAAAGGGGATTCAGGCGGTTTACACGAACACGGCGTGTCTGGACGAGGGAATGCGGGCGGCACGGGCCTGTGGGATACCGCACATAACGCACATTCACGAGGTGCTGCAAGATGCGTTCATGCAACCGCGACGGTATCCTCTGGAAAAGATCGTCGCGTTGTACTACCGGAACAGTGAGGCGGTGATTTACGAATCACGGGCGGCGGCGGAGACGGCACGACCGCTTTTGAACAACGATGTTCTGTTCGACCAGAAAACGCATGTGGTGTCGAATTCGTCGCGTTTTTCCCGGAACGACGTTTTTTCAACCCGCAAACCGGGAGAGATAAAAACGATTCTCTGGATGGGGCGTTTTTCAGAACGGAAAAATCCGCTGCTGTTGGTGGAGGCGCTGGCGACCTTGAAATCCCGTACCGACTGGCGGGTACGGTTTGTCGGGGAGGGGCCGTTGGAGGGGGCTTTGCGGCAGGCGATTCGTGCAAACGGGCTGGAAAGCCGGTCGGAAATCGTGCCGTTTCAGGAGGACGTGAAGCCAGTGCTGGCGGCGGGGGATTTGCTGGTGCTGACGTCGCGGGAGGAGTCGTTTGGGCTGGTGCTGGTGGAGGCGGGGATGTTTGGCCTGCCGGTGGTAGCGACCTGGGCGGAGGGGCCGACGGAAATCGTGCGGGACGGCGAAACCGGTTTTCTGGTGGACGACGCGCCGTCGCTTGCCGCACGGCTAAATCAGCTTCTGGAAGAGGAAGTTTTCCGAAAGGAGATGGGGTGGAAAAACCAGCAACGCGTCGCGGAACTTTACGACCCGGCCCGAAACACCGCAAAAATCACGGAAATTTTGACCCAACCCCCAGATTTGTCCGATGAACCACCTACGGACAGTTTGAGGAATTGATAATTCAGTCCCCGGAGGCGTGTAATATGAAAAAAGCATTTTGGATTTTGTTGTTTGGGGTGGTGGGGAATGTGTTTGCGGAGGATCCGACGGATTGGATGTCGGAGGCGAGGGTGGGGGTTTTTACCCATTATTTGCCGGGCAATCCGGAGCAGTTCGCGAATCTTTCCCAGTACGATCCCGAAGCGGTGGCCGAACAGATGGCGTCGCTTGGGGTGAAATATTTCGTGTTCACGATTTTTCAGAATAGCGGGTATATGAACGCGCCGAATGCCGAGTATTGCCGGGTGACGGGATATGCTGCGGGCGAGAAATGTTCGACGCGGGACGTGCCGATGGAGTTGGCCGACGCGTTGTCCAGGCGGGGGATACGGCTGGTGTTGTACGTCACGGGGCAGTGTCCGAACCGGGATGCGCGGGCGCAAAAAGCGTTTGGTTTGAATCCGGGGCCGAAGGATCAGAAGCTGGACGTGGCATTTGCGCAAAAGTGGGCGAAGGTTCTTCAGGAATGGTCGGATCGTTATGGCACGAAGGTTTCGGGCTGGTGGATGGACGGCTGCTACCAGTGGGTCGATTTTAACGAGGAGATCGCGGCGATTTATGCCGGGGCGTTGAAGCATGGGAATCCGGATGCGATGGTGGCGTTCAATCCGGGGGTACGGCGTGCGGAGTGGAAAACGTCGGACTACACGGCGGGCGAAATCAACGAACCGTTCGCGGAAACGGCGACGTCCCGCTTCAACGCGGCGGGGCAGCAGACGCAGATTTTGACATTTCTGGGGACGTCTTGGGCACGTCCAGACGAACGTTTTACCGACGTGCAGTGGGTGGACTGGATCCGTGGTATAACGAACGTGGGCGGGGCGGTGACGCTCGACGCGCGACCGGAAACGAACGGAACGCTGAACGACGCGCAGTTTCGGCAGCTGAAAGCGATTACGGAGCAGATTTTGACGGAAAAGTGATGGAAACGCAGGGAATCAAATATGCCGGTTCCAAGCGACTGTTGCTACCGGAGATTTTACAGCTGGTGGAGGAAACGGGGGCGAAAACGGTCTGGGACGCTTTTTCCGGCTCGACGCGGGTGTCGCAGGCGCTGGCGAAAAGCGGGTATCGCGTCGTGGCCAGCGACCGGGCCAGCTGGTCGGAGGTTTTCGGCATCTGCTACCTGAAAAACCGGCGGGAACCGACGGCGTACGCGTCCCTTTTGGAGCACCTGAATGGGGTGGCGCCTCGTGACGGCTGGTTCACGGAACATTATGGCGGCGAGGTGGACGATACGGGAAATTCGACCGGGACGGATGGTCGAAAAAAACCGTTCCAGCGGGCCAATACGCGGAAACTCGACGGCATTCGGGAGGAAATCGACCGGTTGGATCTGTCGCCGGTGGAGCGGGCCGTGGCACTTTCGTCGCTCATGCTGGCGTTGGACGAGGTGGACAACACGTTGGGGCATTTCACGTCGTACCTGCGGAAGTGGGCACCCCGATCGTACAAACCGCTTTGGCTGCGAGTGCCGAAGTTGTTCGTCAATACGATGGAACACGACGTGTTTCGGGCCGACGTGTTCGATTTGCTGGAAACCGTCCAGGCGGAGGTGGCCTACCTCGACCCGCCGTACGGTTCCAACAACGACAAAATGCCGCCGTCCCGGGTGCGGTATGCGTCGTATTACCATTTTTGGACGACGCTGATTCAGAACGACCGGCCGGAACTGTTCGGAAATGTGGGGCGTCGGAAAGATTCCTCCGATTTGGTTTCCGCCAGCGTGTTTGAGGAGTTTCGGAAAAACGATGCGGGAAAATTCCTGGCCGTGGACGCGATTCGTCGTCTGCTTGCCGGGGTGAAGACGCCGTGGGTGATCCTTTCCTACAGCTCTGGCGGTCGGGCCACGGCGGAGGAGCTGCGGGAGGCCATTCACGAAAACGGAACGTTGGTTAAAATAATAAAAAAGGATTACCGACGAAACGTCATGGCAGAGATGCACTGGACGGACGCGTGGGTTCACGACGACGAAAAACAACATCAGGAATTTCTCTTTTTGATACGAAAGGACAAAACATGAAACGCTGGATGTGGATGCTGCTTGTTTTGGCACTGCCCCTGACGGTTCAGGCGGAATGGTTCGAGACGCGTAGCGGGTTGGAAAATTGCCGCCGGGTGTTCGAGGAGACGAAAAAGGGAACCGTGGCGTTTGTCGGCGGCTCCATTACGGAGATGCACGGCTGGCGGGAAAAGGTCTGCGAGGAATTACAGAAGCGTTTTCCCGACACGGAGTTTGAATTTATCGCGGCGGGGATTTCGTCCACCGGCTCGACGCCCGGAGCGTTTCGGCTGACGACGGACGTATTCACCGAGGGCAAAAAAATCGACCTGCTTTTCGAGGAGGCCGCCGTCAACGACTCGACCAATTTCCGCACTCCGGTGGAAATACTGCGTGGGATGGAGGGGATTGTGCGTCATGCCCGACGGCTGAATCCGGAGGTCGATATCGTGATGATGTACTTTGCCGAACCGTCCAAGAGCCATGCGTACCGGGCGGGCAAGACGCCGGAAGTGATCGCCGTTCAGGAACGTGTCGCGGAACATTACGGGGTACCGTCGATCAATCTGGCCAAGGAAGTTACCGACCGGATCGACGCCGGGGAATTTACGTGGGAAAAAGATTTTCGCGACCTGCACCCTGCCCCGTTCGGCCACCAGCTTTACGCCAACACGATCGCACGTCTGTTTGACGCCTGCTGGGAAAGTGGAAAAACGTTTGTCCGCAAACCGCTTCCCGAACCGCTTGATCCGTTCAGTTATTTCAACGGGCACTACGTTTCCATCGACCGGGCGACGGGCTGGGATCGGGTGGAAAACTGGCAACCGCCGGTGAAGGTGGGAACGCGACGTGGTTTCGTGAACGTGCCGGTGCTGGAATGTGTCGTGCCGGGCAAAGTGCTGACGTTCCCGTTCCGTGGGACGGCGGTGGGGATTTTCGTTGCGGCGGGGCCGGATACGGGGATCGTGGAATACTCGGTGGATGGTGCACCGTGGAAGGAAAAAGATTTTTACACCCCCTGGAGCCGGAGCCTCTATTTGCCATGGGCGCAGGTTCTGGAAGCCGAGCTGCCCGCCGGGGAACATCTGCTGAAACTTCGCATGTCGGAAAAAAAGAATCCCCAAAGCAGCGGCACAGCGATTCGGATCGTCCACTTTTTAGAAAATTGAGAGAGGAACAGAAGATGGAACATTGGTATTCCAACGGTTTGAAGTTCACATGCAGGGAGTGTGGTCAGTGCTGTACGGGAGAGCCGGGGTACGTGTGGGTGTCGGACGACGAGATCACGACGCTTGCCGAGTACCTCGGTATGGAACCTGCGGCGTTTGAGGATCGTTTCGTCAGGTGCGTGGGCCATCAAAAGAGCCTGATCGAGTTCCCCAACGGCGACTGTGTCTTTTTTGACACGTTTCACCAAAATTGCAAGGTGTACGCGCTGCGTCCGGTACAGTGCCGCACGTGGCCGTTTTGGGACTCCAATCTGGAATCGGAGGAGGCGTGGGACGAGACGTCCAGACGCTGCAAGGGGTGCAACCGGGGCAAACGGCACACGGTGGAGGAAATCGAGTCGCTTCGGAAGGAACGGCGATTGTAACGCTCTGGAAAACCGCAAGGGTTGGAGGTGTGGCCGTCGCTAACGATACTCCCACAAAATTTCCAGGCACCCGTGCCTCTTTTTTATCGGGGTCTCCCCCTCCTACGGAATGGGTGAAGCGGTATAATACAGGATACGATTGGGAACGTGGAACTAATTTTTAGGAAGGGAAAACATCATGAAATTTGAAAATAAAGTGGTTCTGGTAACGGGAGCGAGCCGAAACACGGGGTTGGGGATCGCGTGGCGTTTTTTGCAGGAAGGGGCGTTTGTCTGCATCAACGCGACGACCGTCGAGAGCACGAAAAAAGGGGGCGATTTTCTCCGTGAAAGAGGATTTGGCGATCAGATTCTGGAGCTGCCCGGCGATATTTCCAACCCGGACGACGTGGATGCCATGTATGGCAAACTTCAGGAGAAGTGCGGGAAGATCGATATTCTGGTCAACAACGCCTGCTATCAGGGGATTGGCCCTGCGTTTCAGGATGTGAAGTACAGCGAGATGGAACGGGTGTTTCGGGTCAACCTGATGGGGACGTTCTACATGGGGCAGAAGGCGGCCAACATGATGATCCGGCAGGGGTTCGGGGTAATTGTGAATTTCAGCTCGAACACCTCCATGCGGGCCATTCGCAACCGTGCGGCGTACTGTGCCAGCAAAGGGGGGATCGACGCCCTGACGCGTGCCATGGCGATCGACTTGGCCCCGTATAAAATCCGTGTCAACACCATCACCCCCGGTTATATTTACACCGAGCGTTGGGACAAACTGGACGAAGCGACCCGTGCCCGCCGTCGTGCGAACGTGCCGCTTGGTTTGGAAGCGGATGCCGACACGCTGGCCGATGTGGTGTTTTTCCTTGCTTCGGACGAGGCGCGTGGGATCACTGGCGAGCGGATTGTGGTTGATGGGGGAACTTCCATCCAGCACATGCCGGCCGACGTGGATTTGTAATTTTCCGACGGATTCTCTGGTGAATGACCGTTTTTCCTCACCCCTTTCCTCCCTGTTGAAGTCATGAAATATTACCGTTGGGAGCTTTTGCTTCTGTTATCGCTGGCGTTTTTTTTCCATCAGGCGGATCGTGCGTTATTCGGGATTCTGCTGGACCCGATTCAGGCGGATTTGCAACTGACTTCCGAGCAAATGGGGCTGACCGGGACGGTGCTGTTTGCGGTGCTGGCGTTTTTGATGCCGGTGGCCGGGTACGTGGGCGACAGATTTAACAAAAAGTGGGTTATCACGTGCAGCATTTTGTTCTGGTCGATGTCGACGCTTGTCACCGGCTGGGCGCGGAGTTTCTGGACGTTGATGATGTTCCGGTCGGTGGCGACGGCGGGGGGAGAGTCGTTTTACGCACCGGCGGCGTATCCCATGCTGGCGGCGTACCACAAAACCACCCGGTCGATTGCGTTTGCGGTACATCAGGGAGCGCTTTACATCGGGGTGATGTCGAGCGGTTTTCTGGCGGGGTGGATTGCGAAGAACATCGGCGGCTGGGTCGCGACGAACGGCGAGGCGTGGCTGAATCTCCACTGTGCCTGGATGGGGCCGTGGTGGGCCGAGACGTTGGCGTACCATTTCAGCGGCTGGCGGGTGGCGTTCGCGATTTATGGAATTTTGGGAATCCTGCTGGGGTTGATTTTCATTTTCCGGCTGAAGGGGATGCCGAAGGAAGAAAATAGCGAAACTCCCGCAAAGGAAAAGACGCCGAAGCAGCCGTTTGGCAAGATGATCCTGTTCATGCTGACCACGCCGACGGTGCTTTTGCTGACGGTGGGATTCACGGCGATTGTGTTCGTGAACAATGCGTACCTGATTTGGGCGCCGGCGTTTCTGGGGGAAAAGTTCCAACTCGACCTGACGATGGCGGGATGGAATTCGATGTTTTACCACCATATCGCCGCGTTTGTGGGGATTCTGGCGGGGGGAACGATCACCGATCTTTTCGTGAAGCGATTCGTATCGTTCCGGATCGTGTTGCAGGTGATTTCGCTTTTGCTGGGGGCGCCGGCCATTTTCATGGTGGGAGCTTCGGGAAGTCTGGCGGCGACGTGTGCGGCGTTCGCGGTGTTCGGGCTGTTTCGGGGTCTGTACGAAACGAACACCCATGCCGCCATGTTCGACGTGGTTCCTCCGGAAATCCGTTCGTCGGCGGTGGCGTTCATGACGTTTATCGCGTTTTTGGTCGGATCCCTGGGGCCGATGGTGTTGGGCATTTTGGCCGAGCACTACGGCAAATCGACGGGGCTTTCCTACGGGTTCCAATTTTTGGGAGTTGTCTATTTTATCGGGTTTTTTGCCGTCCTTGTGGCGCTGTTATTTACCTTCAAACGAGACCGTATCACGGAATAGAATCGCATGAGAATTACCGGAATCAAGACGTTTATCTGCAACGCGTACCGCACCAACTGGGTGTTTGTCAAGGTGCTGACCGACTGCGACGGCCTGTATGGTGTCGGTGAAGCGACGCTGGAATACAAGGAAGAAACCATCGTGCGGGCGTGCCACGAACTGGAACGGGAGCTTGTCGGCAAAGACCCGCGGAACATCGAGGCGATCTGGCATGACAGTTACCGGGACGCATACTGGCGGGGCGGGCCGGTGTTGATGAGCGCTCTTTCGGCCATCGACATGGCGCTTTGGGACATTCTGGGCAAAGACCTGGGGGTTCCGGTCTGGCGGTTAACGGGTGGCGAGGTGCGGCGGGAAGTGCCCTGTTATGCCAACGGCTGGTTCGCGCCGGCGAAGGAACCGGAGGAGTTCGCGGAAAAGGCGGCCCAGACGATTGCCGAATGCCAGTGGTATGGGTTAAAGTGGGATCCGTTCGGCGCGTCGTATCGCAGCATCGACCCGGCGGTGTTTCGCAAGAGTATCCGGTGCGTGGAGCTGGTTTACGAAGCGTGTCGCGGCAAGGCGGAAATTTTGATCGAGGGGCATGGTCGGTTCGATTTGCCGACGGCGCTGCGGATTGCGAAGGAGTTGGAAAACTACAACATTTTCTGGTTCGAGGAACCGATCATCCCCGACACGATCGAGGCGATTGCCGATTTGCGATCCCGGGTTTCCGTACCGCTGTCGTTTGGCGAGCGGCTTTATGGAAGCTGGTCGTTCCGTTCGCTTCTGGAGGCACGCGGGGCGGACTACATTCAGCCGGACGTCTCGCACGCCGGGGGGATTACCGAGTTGAAAAAAATTGCCGCGATAGCCGAAACGCACCACATTCCGCTCTGCCCGCACAATCCCAGCGGCCCGGTGGCGAACGCCGCGACGCTTCAGATTGCCGCCAGCACGCCGAGTTTTTTCCTGCTGGAAACGATGTCCACCGACGTGCCGTGGCGGTGCGACGTTTGCGACGAGAGCGTTTCGGTCGTTAATGGAAAAATGCAAATCAACGACCGGCCCGGACTGGGGGTGGATATTCGCGAGGAGGAGATCGCCAAACACCCGTACGTTCCCACATCGTTGCGTCATTACAAGGGGACGTTGACCGAGATTCGTCCCACCAACGCGAAGAAATATTTTTAGAAGAAGGGAGAAAATCATGGAATGCCGTTGTTATAATGCCCCAGGCGACCCGAAAGCGTACGCGCAGGAAGTGTGCGACGCGTTGATGAAAACCGATTTTGCGAAACTCGAACAGATTGCCGAGATTTTCCTTCAGGCGAAGAAGGCGGGCAAGACGATCTACACCGCCGGCAACGGGGGGAGTTCCGCCACGGCCAGCCACATCATCAACGATTTGATCAAGGGCTGCCGCGTCGATGGGAACGTTGGTTTCCGGGCCGCCTGCCTGAACGATTCAAGCGTTCTGGTGACATGCCTTGCCAACGACTTTTCGTATGAAGATGTGTTTCGTATTCTCCTGCAAACGCTTGCCCATTCCGGCGACGTGCTGGTGGTTTACAGCGGCAGCGGCAATTCGCCGAACATCCTGAGCGCCTGCCGGACGGCGAAGGAAATGGGGCTTACGGTGATCGGTTTTGGCGGACGCGACGGTGGCCAAATGAAAGACCTGTGCGACGTCTGCCTGCTGGCCCCCACCGACTCGATGGAGCAGCTGGAAGATTTGCACGTGGTTTATTTCCATTCGCTGGTCTGCATGTTGAAAACCCGTCTGGCGTCGTGCGAATAAGTTTCAAACCCCTGGAAACAGAGGGAAACGTTTGGGGAGGAGAGGTTCGGGTGCGATCAAATTTTCTGCGCGCCGTACAAATTCCCCTTCTTTGAAGGGGTACGCCCGTCAGGGCGGGGGGTAGTTCCGAAGTGGTGAACGCTTTCCCTGGTCAAAACACCCCGTCAGCCTACGGCTGCCACCCCTCTGAAAAGAGGGGAATTACTCATCTTGTCCAAATTCGCAAGGAAGTTTGATCGCACCCGAGAGGTTCCTCTTAAACGCTCCTTCAAAAAACTTTCCGTGCGTTCCCTATATTATGAGGGTTTCCAGCTCGGCCAGCATTTCGGCGGTGCGGAGGAATTTCGGCAAAATTTTCTCGTAAATCGCAGCGGTTTCGGGGTCTGGGGTGAGGATTTCTTCCGTCTGATGGAGGGCATCGATGGGGGAAAAATCGTCCCAGAGTCCGGTTCCAACGGCAGCCAACGCGAAAGCTCCCAGTGCGGCGGCGTCTTGGTCGATGTTGGTTTTCTCGACGCTTTGGTGGAACACGTCGGCATAAATCCGTCGCCAGATGGGGCTGATGGCACCCCCGCCGACCAGCACCATGCGATCCGAGAGCGTCGTGAGCGACCCCAACGCATCCGTCGCCTTACGCAGATTCAGGGCGATTCCCTCCAGCGTGGCCCGTGCGATGTCGTGGAGGGTGTGGGAAAGGTCGAGTCCGAACAGGCCGCCGCGCATTTTCCCGGACGGCTCCAGCGACGAACCGCCGGCAAAACTGGGATTCAGCAGCAGGCCGTGGGCACCGGGAGGTGACAGGGCGGCATGTTCCATGAACCGGGCGTAGGGATTTTCGCCGCGGGCTTCCGCTTCGTGTAAAAAATCTGTACAGAAATGGTGGAGCACCCATTTCAGCGTGGTTCCGGTGGAAAAAACACCGATGGCCGACGCGAACTGCCCGGGAACGACATGGGTGAACACGTACGGTTTGAACCGGTGGTCCAAAAGCGGTTTGGCGTCGCTGACGGCAATCCAGCTGGAGGAGCCGAGCGACGCGTAGGAACGACCGCTTTGGTAGCATTTCGCCCCCAGCGCCATGCAGGAATTGTCCACACCCCCGGCGACCACCACGACGCTTTGCGGCAGGCCGAGTTCTTTGGCGGCAGTGCTGGTGAGGGTTCCGATCGCTTCGGTGGACGGTACGATTTCCGGGAAAATCGACCGGGGCAGCCCGCTGGCCGCGAGGATTTCGTCGGAATACGCCCAATCGTCCAACGCATACGCACCGGTTCCGGAGGCGTAGGAAAAATCGGTGACGGCACGACCGGTCATGCGATAATTGACGTAATCTTTCGTGCCGAGAAAAACGGCCATTTTACGGAACAGGTCGGGGAGATTCTCCCGATACCAAAGCAGTTTGAAAAGCGTGTAATGGGCGGGGGGGAAACCGGCTCCGGTAGTCTGATACCAGCGTTTGTAATCGTTTTCGCGGAAGAACGCCGCCGCCTGTTTTTCGGCACGACTGTCCGACCAGATGGGGGTGGTGTCCCGCAGGAGGGAACCATGCTCATCCAACGGCACGCAGCCCAGGGAATGCCCGGACAGGGCGATGGCACGCACCTGCATCGGATTAGCGCCGGTTTTCGCGAGCAGCTCCCGGATCGATTGCGTCACGGCATACCACCAGTCGTCGGGACGCTGTTCATGGAAACCGGGCTTGGGGTAATGCGTTTCGTAAGGTTTCATTACGGCCCCACAGAGCGTGCCGTTTTCGTCGTACAAAGACGCTTTGTTACCGCCGGTGCCAAGGTCGCAGGCAAGGATGAAGGAGGTCATGACGGGTTCGGATCGGTTGCGGGCGACGTCTCGCCCATCAGTTTCTGAAATTCGGGTAAATTCCGATACGGGTCGAACGAATGCTCTTTCCGAACCAGTTCCCGGTATTTGGGGTCGATATGGATAGCCTGACGGAGGAATTTCAGGCATTCGTTGGGATGTTTGGCCAACGCCTGATAGCAGGCCAGATTGTACAGCGTCACCGGGGAATTGGGCTGAATCATCAACGCGTTTTCCAACGACTCGATGGCCAAATCGCAGCGTCCGATTCGCTTCTGGCAACTCCCGATTAAAAGCCACAGCTTGATGTTCGTCGGTTCCAAAAGCACCGCCTGCCCCAACGGATACAATGCGTCGCGGTATTTTTTCAGTTGAAACAGGGATGCCCCTTCCAGATACAACAGGTTCGGACTGAAGTTGATGTTCTGCTGGCTGGCCCGTTGGATTTCCGCCAGCGCATGCTCCGCCATGTCGAGTTCGAGATACCCCTCGGCTCGCAGCGCCAGTTTTTTCAGACGTATATGGTCATAATCCGATTTCGGCATGGAAATTCCCCCACTGAACAACCCTTCTACCGAATTATAGTCGTCTGAAACAGGTTTTGCAATAGGGGGAAGCCGCTTAAAAATTTCATTTCCATCCGCAGCGCTAAAAGTGGAACACCAAAGAGCGTGGTTTGCGCGATTTTCGCCAGGTCCTTGCCGGTACAAAGCAGGGCGGAAAAACCTTCGCTTTTGGCCCAGTCGGACAGTTTTCGCAAATCTTCCGGCGCGTAAGGATAATGGTCGGGAAAGGTTTTCAGCGCGTTTTCCGTCGGGATGCCCAGACGTTCCAGGGTAAGCAGGAAACTCGCCCCGTTGCCAATCCCGCAGAAAATCCCCACCCGGCGTCCGGCAAACGTTTCCAGCGGACAGGTTTTCCCCGCCGCATCCTCCCAGCAGACCGGATGGTGGCACGTTTCCGCCCAAACCGTGTCTGGAGCCAGCCCCGCCGCCTGAAATACCAGCTTCCGCAACGCTTCACGCCCTTCCACTGGGAACAGGTCGGCATGGGTCAACACCACCGCGTCGGCCCGCTTTAACTGCGAAAACGGTTCCCGGAGCGTGCCACAGGGGAAAAGTTTACCGTTCGCTCCGAAAATCTCCCCGGCATGAATCAGCACGATGTCGCAGTCCCGGAACAACCGCCGGTGCTGGAAACCATCGTCCAGAAGCAACATTTCCGCCCCCAATTCCTCCACCGCCTTTTTCGCCCCTGCCACACGGTCGGGATTCTGAACCAGCGTCAGACCGGGAACGCGTCGCAAAATTTCCTGCCCCTCGTCGTTCAATTCTCCCGCTTTGGCAAAATACCCACGGCTGAGCACCGCTACTTTTTTCTTCTGAGACTGAAAATATTGGGCCAGGAAAATCACCATCGGCGTTTTCCCCGTTCCGCCGAGCGTCAGATTCCCCACGCTCACCACCGGCACGCCGACATTCGTTCCCGGTTGGCGGTCGTACTTCCGGTTCCGCCACGCCACGCAAATTCCATAAATCGGCTGAATCAGGGCAAACAGCGTCCGCCACAGGAACGCTTTCCAACCACGCTCCCTTCCCGTCACGACCCGATGAAAATATTCTGGTGAAATCATGCCTCCAATGTATCACAAAAAGAACGCAAAGTCAATATAATTGATAATTGATAAT
>JAUNBJ010000192.1 GCA_030535245.1 Planctomycetia bacterium
GGCTAACGCCTTTTTTGGTGGGCGAGGACGCCCACCCCTCCGTAGACATTGCCATGATTTATAAGAGGGACGCAACACTAGGCTATTGAATTTGCCCCGTTGGGGCACGAGAGGAATGACGTTTTTTTATTCCGTGCGCCGCGAACGGCCTAAAGGCCGACGCTAACGGGGTGGGAACAAAAATAATTATCAATTATCAATTTGCACACGCAAGGAGTTCCCATGAAAATATTCCTCCCGTCATTGATTTGTATGATTGGTTTGGTTGCGGTGGTACAGTCCGCTCCGCCTGCGGGAAAGGAGTGGAGGCTCACGTTTGAGGAGACTTTCGACGGTTCCCAAGTGGATGAAAGGAAATGGTTTCCCGCCTACCGTCCTGGCCGAAAGGAATATTATCAGCGCATCGGCCACCCCAGCCGTTGGGAAGACCTGCGTGCTCATTACGTGATGGAGGATGGGATTTTGAAACTGCGGCTCGACCGGGATTTGCCTCGGCGAACCAACGTGACGAACCGATGCGTTTCCTCCATACAGACCGCCATTTACCGGTATGATGAGAAAACCAACGACTTTTATAACGAAGTCAAATTCGCGCAAAAATATGGCTATTTTGAGATTCGCTCCCGGATGCCAGCCGGAAAGGGGCTGCATGCTGCGTTCTGGCTCACACAGGTCGGCGCCCACAATCAGGAATATCAGGTGGATGGGAAGCGTGGCAATCCGTCGAAAACGCCGGTCGAGATTGATATTTTCGAGCTGGTGGGGAGCCGTCCGAAAGTCAATGAGTTCAACGTCCACTTCACCTCCAATGGGCATTTTAACTGCCCGTTCGAGAACCCGGAGGAATTTCACGTCTGGGGGCTGGAGTGGGAAGAAGGGCGTCTGACGTGGTATCTCGACGGGAAAGTCGTTCGCGTTTGGGAACATCCCACGCCGCAACACGAAATGTTTATCCTCCTTGGAATGTACCAGGGGATTTTCGGTGCCGCCGACCCCAACATGGACTACCCTCGCGATTTTGAAATCGACTATGTTCGTGTCTGGCAAAAAAAGTAACCCCCTTTCCCTCCACGCCTCTTTCCCAAGGGGCTTTTTTCGTTTTTAAGGAACCTGCCATGAAAAAAATTGCGATGCTATTGCTCTGTTTCCTCACCTCCGCATTGGCTATCGCCCAGGATTCCGCATTCCGGTATCCCCCGCCCTTTGTCGTTCGGGACTCGGTGATTTACGATCAAAACGGAAAAAAAGTCAAACTCTGGGGCGTCAATTACCTTGCCCCGTTCAATCATAATTTTGTCAACATCCAGCAGGCGGGCGTGCAGCTGACCACCGCCATCGACCAGGACCTTGCGCAGTTCAAAAAGATGGGTGTCGATCTTGTCCGTATTCATCTCTACGACCGGGAAATCACGGATAATCAGGGACACCTCCTGAACAACGACCACCTCAAAGCGTTCGATTACCTCGTCGATCAGGCATACAAAAACGGCATCTGCCTCATGCTCACGCCGACCGTCTGGTGGAATACGGTCGAAAACGAGAAGTATTTCAGCGAAAATTATGCGTACTGGGATTTGACCCGGCAGCCCAATTTTGGTTTCAGCAACTACTTCGCCAAAGACGCGATTTTGTGGCACCCCGAAGCGATCGCGTGCCAGAAAACCTACCTGAAAGAGCTGTTCGAGCACCGAAACGCCTACTCCGGCAAGCGGCTGTGCGATTACGCGCATGTCGTCGCCATCGAGCTTACCAACGAGCCGCAGTACCTCCAACGCCTCGACCGCCCGCCGATGGGGTCTGCGATTTGGGCAAAAGGAGAGAAACCGACCTACTTGCGCACCATGTACGACCAGTTCCTGCAAGCGAACCATGCCGACCAGCTGAATGCCGAGGAACGTGCCCCGTACTGGAAAAAGTTTCGTGCCGAGGTGCTCCGCCGATATTTCGCCCAGCTTTGGCCGATCGTCGATCAGTATTTTGAAGGACGCGCGATAAAAACCCACATCCACTACGAAATCAACGACCCGGCAATCCGACAGAGTTTGGTGGATGGCGGAATCCAGGCGATCAACTACGTCGCCTACTGGAACGCGACAGGGAAATTCGACGGTGGAAATACCGACTGGAACAATTTCCTCCACAACGCAGCAGGATGGATCCGCGAAAACCGCTCCCAAATGGATCCGGGATTTGCACGGATCATCTACGAATACGGCGCGTCCAGCTCTCTGGATGGCTACGTTATCGGTGCGTTTGCCGCCGCGTTTCGTCGCTGCGACGTGCAGATGTGCGCGTTTTTCACCTACACCCCCTCTGCCGTCGCGGAATATAACCCCGGCTGGCTGATTCACTACCTGAACCTCTCCCACACCCCCAATAAGGCCGCCGCATTTGCCGCCGCAGGGGATTTGTTTCGCCAGGAATTCTCCGACGAAGAACCCACCTGCGAGCCGGAAAAATGGTCCGGGCCGAATTTCACGATCCTTCGCAAACCCTCCAACGTCATTTTTTACGACCCTGCCGACAAACGTACCTTTCGCTACGCCGACTCCACCGATTACGTTATTCCCGAACCGGAAAAACTCGAAACGATCTCCGGTCGCGGGAACTCCTGCGTCGTAGAATGCAACGGAACCGGATTCTACCTCCTGCGAAAAGGAAAAGACCCCCAAACATGGTTCCTCTCCCTGGAACCCAACCAAAAATACGTCTCCGACCCCACCGGCTCCAAGACGTTCCAGCATATGGCCAACCGATACATGAATATCGACAAAATGCCGGTCGTCTCACGACTGCTGGAAAAACCGATCCGCTTCCGCTGGAAACTCGGCAAAATCACCCAATGCGACCCCATCCACGCAGACCACGCCCCCAAACAAAATCCCGACGGTTCCCTGACCCTGTTCGCCGGAGAATACCGGCTTACAGTGAACAGTGAACAGTGAACAATGAACGGTGGGTGGGGAGTGGGTGGCTGTTTGTTATTGTGGGCTAAAGGTTATCCCTTTCACATGGTCGCCAATCCGAATACACTCCGAATCCTTCGTGATCGGCGTGCCGAAGTACGTGACCTTCTCGAATTTCAGCCCCTCCACCGAATGTTTCGGACTATCCCCCAAAAGGAAAATCGTCCCCTTGAATCGAGAACCATCCTTCCCGACAACCCGCACGTCTTTGAACGAACAATTCCGGAGCATCCCCGGCTCAAAAATTTTGTCCCTTTTGTACGGGCCATAGAAACACCGCATCGGCTTGGCCATGAGCATGTGAATCGGAGTGCCGTCCGAGTGAATCACCACATCCTCAAAATGACACTCCTCTATCAGCATGTTCAAGTTCGGCTGGAGCCAGAAAATCGCCGTGACCCAATAATAATCCAGCGGATGAAAGTTTTTGCTGTAGTGAAGTACGTCGATTCGACGTGAGACGATGTTTTTCATCGTTTCCGCATCGCATTCGTAGCCGATTCGGTAAATGTTCGCTACATCCACCCAAAACTGGCAGTCCTCAATGAGAATATTCTCACACGGACGGCGAGAAGCCTCTTTCCCCTTGATCGCAATGGTGTCGTCCTGCGAACGGAAGAAGCAATTCCGCACCACCACGTTCTGCACATTCACCAAATCAAGCGCGTCGTCGTTGATCATCCGCGAACCGCAAATCTTCAGCCCGTCGATCAAAACCCCGTCGCAGTCCCATATCACGGCCATCCAATTCCATGGATCTCGCAGAATCACGTCCCGAATGACGATGTTTTCACAGTTCTGACAATCCAACGGATACCGTCCCGGACCGGAAAAACGAGGATAACTCTCCCCCGCCAGAATCCCCCGACCGCAGATCGTAATGTTTTTACCCACGGCCCGTATGGAACCATGCACGACCGATCCGCCCGCAAGGTACAGTGTCTGGTTGTCCGAAAGCGTGATTTTCCCCACCTTGTGAACCCCCGGACCAAAATAGCGGACGTTCGGATCGTCCGGCTTTGGAACGTCCCCCTCCAACGCATTCCCAAACAAAAGCAGCGGCTTGATCCGCCCGTTTGGCTCCACCGAAACACGGAACGGCTTGTCCGCCACAAACTGAACCGCGTCCGCAGCCCTCTGAAGTGAAAAACCAAACCGCTCAGGAAGAAGCTCGGTCTGCTCCATGGGAAAGGACGATTTCACCTCCACCGTCACTTGGCCCGAAAAATCGAAGTAGGCAAAGTAATACTCCCCCTCGAAAAATTGGCTCTGGGCAGCATACACATCGACCGGGTTCCCATCCACCAGGACAGAATAAACCCCCGTCACCTTCTCTCCCTCCGGAGCAGGCCACGTTCTCACAACATTTTCAGCACTCCAGCCAGACACACAAAACGCCCAGCCCACCCAAAACAACACAAATAAATTTTTCATAAATACCCCGGAGGACAATGAACAATGAACTGAATTGATAATTGATAAT
>JAUNBJ010000003.1:0-15293 GCA_030535245.1 Planctomycetia bacterium
TAGCGCTTTTTAAAATTTCGACAAGACCTGGGATTAAATCAGCGGTTCCCTAAAATGTCATTCCTTGGAGTTGCCACATATTCCCCTTCACTCACCACCTTCGGCAACCCCGTGTTCGTGGCGGAAAAGGTGAGCAAATCCCTGGAAGTATTCCCCGTCATGGCGATTCGGCCCACCGTCATGCTTGCCTCGCCACCGATAAACCGTAGGGTTCCTCCCTGTCCGCCGGTCGAAAGCAGGTGCGACAACGTCATCGTTCCCCCGGACATCGTAAACGTCGTGTCGTTTACGGAGAGTCGATACGCATGGACCTCTCCGCCGGTCATGGTAAAGGTTTTTGTGCCCGTGCTGGTACTGAATTTTCCAATGGAAGAGTCGGGAACGTTCAAAACGCCTCCGTTGATCTCGATATTGTAACCCCCACTGGAAGCGTAAAGCCCCGGATCCGCGCCCGATTCCTTCACGTACGTCAGGTTCACCTCGCCACCATTCAAAATCAGCGACGATCCGTCGTTGAGATACAGTCGCGTTGCGGAAAATGTTCCGTTGGAAACAACCAGCGTAGAATTCCCGGAAGCGGTGACGTCGCCTTTGATCGTAACCGGCACGGCGTCGGTCGATGCGTTTCCAATCTGCAACACGCCGGAGGTCAGATTCATCGTACTCGTCCCCGCCACCTGATTGATGGAAGTCCCCCAAACGTAAGGATTTTCTATCGTTGAGGAAAGGTGGAAATTCAACGTGGCGTTCGTGCTCGCATCCACATCGATCCGATAATGATCCTGCACGTGTGCACCGGATTCGATTTGTAACGTCCCCGCGACAAGCCGGATGCGTCCCTTCATGCCGGGATTCTCCCCCGAAAGCACCAGCTTGCCCGTGCCGTATTTGGCCAGCGTCCCCCCTGAGTCACCGGTCTGGTCCGGTTTCGTGATGTTGCCAGAAATCGTCGCCGTTTTGCCCTCCGCAACCTCGACAGCGAAACTATTCTCCCCTGTCACATCCCCGGAAATCGTCGCCGACTCGGAAAAAAGCAATTTGCTGGCGTAGCCATGCAATACGATCTTTCCCTCGAAAGCTTTCGTCGTGGTAGACGCCAACTGAAGGATCGAATTGTCACAAATCTGTGTCGTCGCCTCACCGAGCGTTCCCGTTCCAGAAATTTTCAAGGTTCCTTCCCGAACGTTGATGGTTCCTGAAAAAGCAGGACAATCATGACCGTCCCCATAGTTACATCCTTGGCCAGCACGGGTTAACGTCAGCGTACCCACACCGTACTTGTTGAAAGAACGTGTGGAAACGGTTCCCCTTGCGTCGTCCGCAAGGCATGCGTTAAACGTGGTTTCCCCGGAAAGCACGTAGTAATTCACCGCACCTCCCCCAATGCAAAGATCAACATTGGGAGCCGTCGCGGAAACAGTTTCGCTCCCCACGTTAAGGTTTCCGGTAAAATCATCGTCGATTCGGAAACGGCCTCTCAAATTCTCGTTGTTTCCCACCAGATTCAGGGACTTGGAACCCTCGGTCAACGCAAACGTCCCCGAATTGTGCGACAACCCCCCGTTAAAGTAAACGTCGTTATTAATAACGAACGGCACCGAATTATCGCCTCCGGCGACCAATGTCGTGTAAATCGTATCTACCGAGCCAGCCTGGAAAGTTATTCCACCGGTAGTAATATAACCCGCAGAGTCACTGTACGTTCCCGCAGCAATCTCTCCCGAAATATTCACCGCGAACACGCTCCCCGTCCACAACCCCAAACAGACCCCCAAAAAACCTGCCCAACGCATTTTCATGATTAAAATCTCCCTTCGGCGACTTGATAATTTCCATCGAATATCTTCATTGTAGTCCGTACCTTCCAAAAGTCAAGCATTTTTCACCAACACTTTTGGACAATTCGCGAACATTTTTGGACACCCTGCAAAAACATGCACCGTTCGCATCGGCCTAAAGACTGTCGCACCCCCGCTTGCTTTTTTCGCAGAAATGGAATAGACTGAAATTTTCATTGGAACCGGGTTGTTTGTTTTCAGGAGAATTGCCATGCCGCGAAAAGTCACCATGTACACCGCCCAGTGGGGGGATCTGCCGTTTGAAGAAGTCGCCAAAACCATGAGCGAATTTGGCTACGACGGGCTTGAACTGAAAAGTACCGGCGACCGTCCGACCGACCATTTCAACGTTCATGCCGCGTTGGACGATCCCCATTACTGCTCCCGCAAGCACGAAATTCTGGAAAATTACGGGTTGGGGTGCTGGGCTTTGTCGGCCCACAGTTACGGACAGTGCATTCTCGACGACGTGGATTTTCGCCACCGCCCCATGCTTCCCGATTATCTCTGGGGCGACGGCAATCCGGAGGGGGTGCGTGCCCGTTGCGTGGAAGAAATGAAATTAACCGCCCATGCCGCGAAGAAATTCGGCGTTTCCATCGTCAACGGTTTTACCGGTTCGGGAATCTGGCAGTGGTTTTACTCCTTCCCCCCCGTCCCGCAGTCCAAAATTGACGAAGGCTACCAGAAACTGGCCGATCTTTGGATTCCGATTCTCGACGTGTTTCAGGAATGTGGCGTGAAATTTGCGTTGGAGGTTCACCCGTCGGAAATCGCGTTTGACCTCTATTCCGCCCAACGGACGCTCGAATCGCTCGGCAGCCATCCGGCGTTTGGGTTCAATTTCGACCCCAGTCATCTGGTTTGGCAGGGGGTTGATCCGGTCGAGTTCCTCCGGATGTTCCCCGACCGTATTTTCCACGTCCACATGAAGGATGTGCTCCGAACGCTCAACGGACGCAGCGGGATTCTGTCCAGTCACCTTCCCTGGGGGGATCGGCGACGTGGCTGGGACTTCCGCAGTCCGGGGCGTGGCGAGGTGGATTTTGAGGAGATCATTCGGGAGTTGAACGTCCTTGGGTACGACGGCCCGCTTTCGGTCGAGTGGGAAGATTGTGGCATGAATCGGTATCATGGAGCACGGGAAGCGGTGGAGTTTGTCCGTTCCATGGATTTTGAGCCGAGCCGTGTCGCCTTTGACGCCGCGTTTGACACGGGGAAAAAGGCGTAATGTTGTGTTAAGGTACGAGCCGTGAACGGAGGGAATTCACGCGGCAATCCTCCGGGACTACGCTTCGCTTCGTCCACGGCTCGCTTTGTCCAACCCTTCAAAAAACGGCTCGAAGAAAAAAATTATCAATTATCAATTATCAATTTACCAAAGCTCTAACAGATAACGAACCCCATTTCCCGACCGAGATCCTGTCCCTCCTCCAGAGCGATATGGAATGGTTCTGTGCTGATCCCCGACAGGATTCCGTTGGCTCCCGACTCCAACAGCCAGCGTCCACGATCCGTGAAAAAATTCGACTCGTACTCCATGATAATGCACGACGCGGGGAGAAGAAAACGGGTGACGGCCACCGTCCGACTTATTTCCTCATACGTGATGGAGGGAATCCAGTCGCGACGTTCATTGCGCCATTGGGGGGAGCGTACCAGGAAGCCGTAAATGCCTAATTCTCTGGCTTCCAGGACAAGCTGGATGCGATCTTCCATGGTTTCTCCTATGTCGAAGAAACCGCCGGTGGAGATTTCCAATCCCGCACTGCGAGCCAGTTTCAGCAACCGAATTTTTTCATCGTACGGCAGGGTGATCGATTGCAATTGCGAGAATTTCGCCCGCGGCAGGCCCAGAAAATCGTGATACCAGATGCAGCCGGCATTTTGGAGCTGGCAAAATTCCTGAAGCGTCAGGTTGGCATGGGTGATTCCGATGAAAATCCCTTCATGTTTATGCAGGAACTGGATCGACTGGCATAGCGATTCCAGTGTGGCCGGGGAGAGGGGCGTTCGGCCCAAATGGATATGAACCCGCTTGGCACCATGCGACGCCAGGATCCGTGCTTCCCGCTCAAAAGCCGAAACGGAGAAAGGAACCCCCTTGGGAAGCGAAATGACGCCACGAAAATGGAGGTTGTTCCCGCTGAAAAAACGACGTACCCTGCACGCGGCCGCCTTCACTTCCTGCAAATCGGCCTGACACAGTAACCGAGCGTCCTCCCGTCCGAGAATCTCCCCACGGTACGTACGCTGTTCGAGTTGGTGTACAATGTTATTCAGAGTATCCCTTTCTTTCATCATTTGTTCTCATTTTACGGCATTTTTACCGTTTGTCAATGGTCTCGCCTTTTTTCTAACGTTATTATTCCGTTAGTTTTACGTCAAAAATGTGTAAAACGGAATTTCCCCCATGCGCCGATAAGTTCCGTCCTCCAGAAAAGCTCCGTTTTCTTGCGGGATGGCGGAATTTTGAAAAAGTCCTCTTGCCATATTCGGGGATTTATGTTAAAGTTCACGAAAGAGCAAGGGGACTGAAAAGAAAACAGGGAATGTTTTTCTAGCCGTCTTGAGTTTTGGCGTTGTGGAACCGCATCGTAAAACGGTGCACCAGGGTTTTCACAGGGGTTGGAAATACGGAATTTTAGAACGGAATTCGTCAATGCAGGTAAAAAAATATCGGGCGAATACAATGCAGGAAGCGTTGGCAATGGTGAGTCGGGATTTTGGCCCGAACGCCATGCTGATGGCTTCTCGTGAGATTCGGAAGCCCTGTTTTTTTGGACTTTCATGCCGACGTTACGTTGAGGTGACGGTAGCGGATGGGGAGGATGTTCCCGTTTCCCTCCGTCCGGAGGAGTCGGCGAGGGTTGTGCCGGAACCTCCCATTTCCCAGCCGGAAACAGGCGACGCGGGGTGCGACCTGGCGGACATTCCGCCGCAGAACCTGGATACGTATCGTTCCCCGGATTTGTTTACCGACGGGGATTTTTTTGACCGAATTTCCTTCATCCACTCCGGAACCGTTCACGATTTCCATCGGGAGAATCCGTTACAGACCCCCTTTTCGCCGGAGGAGATGGACCTTCCCGCCCAGATTCAGGATTTGCTGAGTCGGATTTTCACGTTTTTGTGCGACATGGACATGGACGAGGCGTCGGCACGGTCGTTGGTGACGGCGCTGAAGCAGGAGGTTTTTCGCTGGTTTGAAGAACACCATACGTTTTCGGGGCTGGATTCCGCAAAGCTCCGGGAGAAGCTGTATGCACGGGTGCGTTCCGCGATTCAGACGACCGGCCCCATTCGGATGATTCGTGGTTCCCGCAAGGTGGTGGCGCTGGTCGGCCCGGCGGGGGTGGGAAAAACTACGACGACAGCCAAGCTGGCCGCCCATTATCGCCTTCGGGAAAACCGACGGGTGGGGCTGATTACGCTGGACACGTTCCGCATGGCGGCGGTCGAGCAGCTCCAAACCTACGCAAGCGTCCTTGGCGTGCCGATGTACGTTGCCGCTTCGCTTCGCCAGATACGTGAAGCGATGGATCGGATGGCCGATTTCGACCTGGTTTTGATCGACACGGCAGGGCGCAGCTCCGGGGAAGAAATGCGGATGCAGGAACTACGAGCCTTTTTGAAAGAGGCGGGGACGGACGAGGTACATCTTGTGCTTTCGTCGGCGTCACGTCCCAGGGTGTTGGTTCGCACGGCGGAAATGTTCGCGTCGGTGGGGACGACCGCCCTGATTGTCACCAAGCTGGACGAATCTCCGGGGTTGGGGATTCTCTATCCGCTGGCGACGCAGTGCGGGCTGCCGGTCAGTTACGTGACCCACGGCCAGAACGTTCCGGACGACTTCCATCCTGCCGACGTGGAAACGCTTACCGGCTGGATTTTGGGCGAGGAGCCGGACGAGAAAAACGATAAAACAGAAGATTTTCAATATAACCGAGCAGCTTAAATTAGATCGCAGGAGACAGATTCGTGACGAGTCGTAAATCAGGCGTTGATATGGAACAGATTTGGATGGAGTACAAAGCGCATCCCACGGTGGAGCTTCGTAATCAGCTCATGGAACATTACATGCCGCTGGTGAAGTTCAACGGGGAGCGGGTTCGCTCGCGGTTCCCCAACGAGGTGGAGCTGGACGATCTGATCTCTTCCGGCTATTTTGGGCTGATGGATGCGATCGATTCTTACGATTTGGATCGTGGCGTCAAGTTTGAAACGTACTGCACCGCTCGGATTCAGGGGGCCATGCTCGACGAAATTCGGAGTTTGGACTGGGTTCCGCGGCTGATTCGATCGCGTGCCTCACGGCTGAACGAATCGATGCGGCATTTGGAAACCCGACTGGGCCGGACGCCAACCGATTTGGAGCTGGCACGTGCGATGGATCTTACCGTCGAGGAGGTGGAAAAGCTGAAAAAGGAGACGGCGACCGTTGGGCTGGTCAGCCTGAACAGCAAATGGTCGGGCGACAGCAACGAGCGGGAACTTCAGGAAGACGACATGATCGAGGATTGCCGCTACGAGGACCCCACACGCTCCATTCAGCGGAAAGACCTCATCAAACTGATTACCAAGGGGTTGAACCAAAACGAGCGACTCATCATCATCCTGTATTACTACGAGGAAATGACGATGAAAGAAATCGGCGCCACACTCGACCTTTCCGAAAGCCGTGTCAGCCAGATGCACTCGAACATTCTGCGACGTCTGAAAACGCAGCTTCTTCCGCGTCGGGCCGAGCTGATGCCATGTGATTGAGTTTAAGGCGGTCGTTAACCGCGGCATTTTTCCATGAGCATCTGAATTTCCAGCCCACGGCGTAAATCGGGCGAACCGTCCACATTGGCGCCTGCCGCCACGTTCCGCAGGAAATGGGCCAGCGACGTGGCATGTGCCCGCACCCAGCCGATCCCCGATTTCGTGGCGGGAAAATCGGTGTCCGGTGCAGGGTAACGATTCCCCACCGCAATCCGCGTCCAGCCCGCCTCGCCGCCCCATGGGGAGGTCGATTTGCTCCCGTCGAAATATTCCAGGAAATGCGGGGCCTGAATATCGAAACGGATCGCCCCCAGGGTGCCGTAAATTTCCAGCGTCATGTCGTTTTCCGTGCCGTGAGCCACCTTGGATGCCTGAAGCGTGCCGACCGCTCCGTTTTGCGCCCGCCAGATCATCGCCATGGAATCCTCCGCCCGCTCGGTGTCTTCGGGAACCGGCGACGACGCGAATGCCGCCGCCTCCACCAACGGCCCCGCCAGCCAATCGGTCAGTTCAATCAGGTGCGAGCCAATGTCCATCAACGCCCCACCCCCCGACGCTTTCAGGTTCTTCCATCGCATGGGACGGTTGGGATTCACGTGGGAGTTTTGCAAATAGCAGCCACGAAACTCCAGGATTTTCCCCAGCTTCCCGTCGTCAATCATCTGCTTCGCCTGCATGACCGACGCAAAAAAACGCGAATGAAACACCACGTGGGAAACGCCCCGGTACGTCTCCAGAAGCGGCATCACTTCCGCCGCCTCCGCCGCGTTGAGAACCACCGGTTTTTCGCAATAAATATGCTTCCCCGCCGCAATCGCCGCCTTGAGCACCTCCAAATGCAGGTGGTTGGGAAGGCAAATGTTCACGATGTCGATTTCCGGGTCGTCGAGAACCACGTGCCAGTCGGTCTGCGGAATCGCCCCGCCCGCCAGCCGCGCCGCCGCTTCCGCCGTCTCCTGTCGCGAATTGACGACGTATTTTATTTCCACGTCCAACGGCACCGGCTGCGAATAAAACGCCAGATTCCGATACGCGTACGTGTGAACTTTTCCGATGAATCCGCCGCCCAAAATGGCCGCATGGTATTTTTTCATGATTCCTCCTCCTGTACGATGATGGGCCACTCCTCCGGATGATGGATCGTTCCGACCAACGGCGTGGAAACCGTCACTTCCGGTTTCTCCCAGTTTTTGTTGTAGTTGTGCCGGGCCATGGCCGTGCGTCCGCCCACCGCACGCGACGCGTTCATCGCCGCAAGCGGAATTTCCATCCGAACCGTCCAACGCCCGTTCCAAATTTGTGCCGACGCCCGAAAGCCTGTCTCGCAGATCATCGTTTCAAACGGATCCGTCTGCGCCCGCAGGCCGTTTGGCAAATGGAGCTGAAGCGTCTTTCCCTCTGGCGTGACGTGGAATTCGTAATAATCTTCCCGTCCCGGCGGCTGAAAGAACAGCTCAATCACATCCCCCGTCTGCCACGTTTTGACGTTGTTCTTCCGGGCCGCGTTGTGGATGTCGGAATCGATCATTTCCGCAATGAAAACCAGATTCTTCCCGTCACATGCCAACTGAACCGTCGCCGCTTCCCGCGCCGCCGTGCCATCTTTGTGAATCAGGGATACCGGATGGGTTAAACGGTACGTTTTCATCCTTATTCCTCCGAATCTGGAAGCTCCCACGGCTTCCGTTTGCGGAACGGCGACCGAAATTTATGGCTCAAAACGCCCTTTTCCTCCAAATGTATCCGGCACTCCGTGTCGCACGCGCGACCGCAAATGCTCGACCAGTAATGATGCTTCACCGGTGGGTAATAAATGAGCTGGTCGATCACCTCGCAGGCACGTTCCGGCGTAAGCGTCGCCCGACCATGGATAATCGCGTCGCGATCCGGGTCGTCGGCAAACGCTTCCTTCGGTAAAAAGGGGTTTTTCCCACGATTCGCCCCGATGTAATACGCAGCACACTGCCAGACATTCAGCGTTCCATCCCCGGCAATCGCATGCCCCGGACACCCCGCGACGCATTTCCCACAACGATCGCACAGGTGCGGTGTCACAACCGGGTCGGGTTCCAGTACGGCGTCGGTCAGCACGAACGCATAACGCTGATCCGGCCCAAACGCGTCGGTCAAAAGCGACCCGGAAAGCCCGATTTCCCCCAACCCCGCATCCACGGCACACTGGCGAAAATCCAACTGCGTTTCCGCCTCGCAGCCACGATAAATCTCGCGATAATCCACCTCCGGATTCGTGCTGTCCGACGCGGCCATGACCGTCTGATTCTTCCGCTGCGGCAGTGCGTCGAACCCCGCCTCCTCCAGTACCGCACACGCCCGCAAAAGGAGCATGGGGAGGATCGTTTCCTCCAACGTTTCCAGCCCGCAGGTCGTGTACTGGTAATACGTCGAACCCTCCTCAATGCCGCGTTTCGTTCCCCGAAGCTGGCGGCAGGCAATCCCGATTACCGTTTGGACTTCCGGAAAAAGTTTCCGCACCGCCGCGTCGCCAAAACGGTCGGCGTTCCCAAAACGAACCAAATCGGCCCCGTTTTCCTGCAAAACCTCGATCAGCGTTGTTTTCAGATTCATTCCCCGCTCCTCCCGTTCCAGCCATAACGCTCCGACAGATGACGCCAACAGGCATAATCGCACGCCTTACCGCATAAACACGCCACGTACCCCGTCGCCCGGCTCGGCAAAAAATCCAGCTCCGGATAGAGTCGCCGGGCATCTTCCGCGTTGAACCGCTTGTCGCCGTTGCGAATCGCGTTCCGCTCGGGATGGTCTTTCAGAAAATCGTCGCCCTGGAACGGATTCGACCGGTGTGCCCCGCGATAATAAACCGCACACTGCCACGTGTCGAGGCCGCCCTCGGAAATCGCATGCCCCGGACATGCCGCCTGACACAAACCACAGTCGTCGCAAAGCGTCCCTTCAAACGGCGGGTCGCACTCCAACGGAGCGTCCGTCACCAAAAACACCGTCCGCACGTACGGCCCCAGCCCCGGAACCAGCAAATGCCCCGATCGCCCCGCTGCGCCCAGCCCGCAGACCCGCGCCGCCTGATTGAAATCCAGAATCACGTCCGGAACCGCTCTGCCGGGTGTCACCGCCTCGGCCAAAGCCAACTCGTACGTGTCCACCACCTCCGGATTGGTCGTTTTGTCCCCCTGAATCCGCAGGTTGCAAACGTTTCGCTGCACGCAGGCATCGTACCCCTCGTTTTCCACAATGCCCGCCATTTTCAGCAGAAAAATCTCGGAAAACTCCTCGTCGAGAAACTTCACGCCCAGCTGCGTATAATTGAAAAACTGCGTCTTGTCCGCCATGACCTGATACAGCCTTCGCGGTACTCGAAACGCAAAGCCGATCACGCACTTCGCGTTGGGAAGAATGCTTTTGGGGTCGCGCTGGAGGTCGGTTCCCTCGAATCCGGAAATCGCCCCGATTCCACACCGATCGGCCCCGAACTCCCTCGCTTTTTGTTTGATCTGTTCCGATGTCAACACGGTTTCCTCCTAACGTTCCATTTCCCACGCCTTGCCGACGCGAAGCGGTTTCTCAAAGCGGTCGGCCATGCAGCCCCCCTTCTTTTCCAGCATACTGACACACGCGCGAATGCACCCCCCACATTTGGCCATGTTGTACCCCACCCACGTCGGAAAATATTTCTCAAGCGCGGTGTAGACTTTCATGATTTCATTCTCGTCCGCCTCGGCCTTTCCTTCCAGCACGTTCAAATCGCCGTTGGCGTTTTCGTCCCAGACCGATTTCGGCACGAACGGATTGAACTTCCGCCCGCCATGCGTGTAAAACGCGTAGCACTTCCATTCGTCGAACTTCCCCCACTCGCAGATTTTGCCGCCGACGGAAATGCGAATGCTCTCCTTCTCCGACAGGCAATGCCCCGGACACTGCCGCACGCACTGCATACAACGGCGACACAACGGCGGGCCGTCATAAAGCGGGTCGGGTTCCAGCGGTGCGTCGGTGAACAAAAACGCAAGCCGCTCCAGAGGGCCAAACTGCGGCGTCAGGAACATCTTCGACCAGCCAATCTCCCCCAGCCCGCACGCCACTGCCGCCAGCCGGAAATGAAACTGCAAATCGGGCGCCACCCCGTCCGCCCGCACCGCCCGCGTGTACTGCACCGTGCGGTGATGCGCCGCCTTCGTCTTGGCCTGCTCGTTGACCGTAATCTGCTCCTCCGGCGAAAGCGTGTTGCCCGGCGAACCGTCCATGTCCGAAACAACACCGCGTGCCCCGGTATTCCGATACACCGCCGCCTCGTAACCCTGATCCTCTATCAGCCGCCCCACGTGATACAACACCGCCGGAGCGTAAATCTCGTTGATCCCCCCGTACGCCATGGAGGGATACTGATAAAACTGCGTCCCCTCCTCAATCCCACGCTGCACGCCCCGCGGAATCCGAAACACCATCCCCACCACCGATTTCGCGTCGGGAAAAAAGTATCGCGGATCCATCTCCTTCGGCGTGCCGTCGAACCGATCCATGCTTCCGATACCGCACAAATCCGCCCCGGCAGCCAACGCCGCTGATTTTACCATTTCGCTTGTCAACATATTTTTGAGTCTCCTGAATCTCCGTTCATTATAACCTCTTTTTTGAATTTTACCAGACGGCAGCAAACTGGGATGCCGGCAAATTTCATGGGGGCGTCGTTAACGTCGGCCTTTCCCGCTTGGATGAATTCTCGTGGTACATGGCCGTTAAAACCCATTACTTCAGACACGCAAGCGGCCCGCAGCAGAGGGCATCAGGGGCATTTTTACTCCTCCAAAAAAACGGAAACGGTCGAGAACGTGGTTTCGCAAAAATCGCAATCGACACATTTTCCGCCACAGTGCCCTGTTCGGTTCCCAAAATCTTCGGGAAAACGGGTGTTGTCCAGAATCAGGGGGTAAAAACTTCCCGAATGAGCCGGCTCGGTCAAATCCAGAACATTCCCCGAAAAATGCCCCGTCGCGTACGCCTCCACCACCGCTGCGGGATTCCGATTCGTGCGTGTGGCCAGCTTGATTCCATCGAAAAACGGAACGTACGCTGCCAAATCCTCCGGCCGAATGAAATTCGTTATTTGCAGAATCTTTCGCCGGTTTTCCGCGTGGGATAAAAATTCGTGACACAGCCCCCGAAACGCGAACGCGTTGTCCATGGCGACAATCTCATGCTCGTGAGCGACCAGGTTGTCATGAAACGCACGCGCCGGACAGAAGTTCAAACACCCACTGTTTGCCAGCAAATAGAGCTTTTTCCCCTGTTCGTCGCACCATTTTCGGACCTCCCGGATTCGGTCGAAATCCCGGTTGAACTCCCGTTTCAAATAAAACCCGTCGAAAAGCTCCGTCAGGTACGCCATGGCGGTTGGATTGCCGATCTCCATGTTCACCGACGCCCGAACCTCCAACGTCGGAAAATTACGTTTCAGGAACTTCGCGATAAGGGGCGAGGTTGTCGTCACCGACCTCAGACCGACCCGCTCCAAAAGCTGCGTCACCGTGTCGCCGACGTCCTGAAAAAAGACCCGCGACAGGGCGTGACGTCCGTAACAGTTGCCGTTAAGCAACAGATTCATCCCCAGCCCGGCATCGGCAAAACGGGATAAATCCAATTCCAGCCGACGTTGGACATCTCGGCCACGCACCACCCCGCGACCGCTCGGAAAATGCTCCCACGGAAAGTAAATCTCCGCCACCATGTCGGCATGACGGAAAACCGCGTCGGCCAACCGTTCGTCCGGCTGCCAGCCAATCAGGAATTTTTTTTGTGTCACGCTCATTTGGGTTTGTACCAGTTCTCCTGTTCCGGAACCATACTCGGCAGGCCGGGAATCAAAAACAACGCGAACATCCCAATCGCCGCACAAAGGAAAAATAACGTTTGATAACAGCTAAACGTCATGCCGCCCTGCGTCCAGGTGGCGCTGAGCACTCCGGCCCCCAGAATGATCGACATGCCAAACCGCCCCGCCGCCGTGCCGATCATCACGTACGTCTGGTTGAACGCCGACGTCATCGCCACGTTCCCCGGCCGCGCAAGCGCCAGCGTTTCCTGCGATACGATACACCCGAACAGCGCTACCGCGAAACACCCCAAGAGCGTCAATCCGGCCAGCACGTACACCAAAAGCGGTTGCGAGTAAACCGGCGTTTGCAAGCATTCCAGATTCTTTCCGAAAAGCGCCAGCGAAAGCGGAATGGCAATGTAAAACGTATGCGTCATCCACTGAAGCAGCCGCATTCCCAACACCCGCTGAAGCGTACCGTAGAGCAAAAACCCGCAGATACTCCCCGCAATCCCGACCGTGGAGAGAATCTGCACCAGACCGTCGCCGTACTGCAAATATTGCTTCATATAAATAATCGACAACGGAAGCACCGGAGCAAACGCCAGGTACATCATCGCCACGTAAACCGAAAAACTGACCAGCCGCCCGTTCTTCACCGAAACCGAAAGCGCTTCCCGAATGTGAAACCCCGTCGAGGGATGCTCCCCCAGCCGAATTTTACTAATGAAATAGGCCCGCCCAATCGCTAAAATCCCCGTCGCCGCAATCACCGTTTGAGGAATCCAGATCGGAGATTCCTTCCCCATCGCGCAACCGATGAGAAAAAACGTGACGCCCGTAATCGTGTAATACGAAAAGCGCATGAACCCCAAAAACGGCCCCCGCTCGGCAGGCAGGAGAATGTCCCCCATCACCACGTACCACGAAGCGGTCCAGATAGGACGTGAAACGCAAAAGAGCACGCATCCAACCAGAATGACGTACGTCGCGTTTGCCCGCCCCCAGAACGGTGCCGACGCAATCAGCAGGCAGGACGTCATCTCGAAGCAGACCGCCGTGTTGATGGATCTTTTCGCGCCAAACCGGTCGGCCAACCCCGCTGCGAAAAACATCAGGAGCATGGAGAGAATTCCGTTCATGCTGGTCGAAAGCAACTGCATCGACGCACTGCTTCCCATGAGGGTCATGAACAGGATTAGAATGGCGCTGTTTTCCATCATCACTTCGGCAAAGCAGCCGCACCAGGTGGCGCCATAAGCGTACATCCGGAACCGTTTCCGTTCCGCATCGGTCAGCGTTTCGACATGTGTTTTTTCCATGGAGTCCATTGGGCGTGCATTGTCCTTTCTCTTGGGTTTCCTTCTTTCATCTTATCGGGATTTCCCGACACGTACAAGGGGTACTTCCCCCACGAAAACGCAATGGGGACGCAATGGAAACCCAATCGGCAAAACTTTTCCGGAGGATTCCCCTGTCCTTTTTTTCACTTTGCGGTAAAATAGTCCCATGTTTATTAAACCATTAACCATTAACCATTAATTATTAATTATCAATTATCAATTAAAACTACCGTACCAGGGGATTTAAGGGAGGATGGAGATGCTGATTCTGCTTACGAACGACGATGGAATTTTCGCGCCGGGGCTGGCGGCCATTTACAACGAACTGAAAAAGATGGGGGAGGTTTATATTGTGGCGCCGGCTTTGGAGCAGAGTGGTGTGAGCCAATCGCTGACGTTCCGTACCCCGCTGGTTGTCAAGGATGTTTTCATCAACGACAAGCGGTGGGGTTGGGGGGTGGAAGGTTCGCCGGCGGACTGTGTGAAAATCGGCGTCAATGTTGTTTGTCCGCGCAAGCCGGATATTATTGTCAGCGGAATCAACTGGGGGCAGAACGGTGGGACGAATATTCTCTATTCCGGTACTCTTGGTGCGGCACGGGATGGTGGACTGATGGGGATTCCATCGTTTGCGCTGTCGGTGGAAGATGTTGCGGCCCCGAATTTTGTCCGGGCGGCGGAAATCAGTCGGGAACTGATGGTGCAAATCCTGCGGCAGATGGAGAAGGAAAAACCGTCGCTGGACGTTTGCGGCAATCCGGTACCGCATATTTATAACATCAACATGGCTACCGAAGCGTTGGAGGAGGAAAATCCGGAAATTCTGGTTGCGCCGATGGACACCACCCCCTACGGCAATCGGATGGAGGAGCGTTCCGACACCTTTGGCCGGGCGTATTACTGGTTCGTTCCCAACCGACGCGAACGTCGTCCGGAATGCCTGACCGATATGAACGCATTGGGGCAGAACAAGATCGTCGTCACCCCGTTGCAATTCGATATGACCAACCACGCGCAGTGTGCCGTCATGCAGCAGTGGGGGTTGAAAGCTCCGACTTCCGAGAAATGCCAGGAAGCGTCTGAGGAAAAGAATTTCCCAAAAATCAACATGCGTACCTGTCACAATGGGAAAGCTGGGCGTTTTGAGGTGTGATACGATCGTGTCTAAAGAACTTTTTTCCGAAGTTTTTGGGTGGGAAAGGGTTCTGGCCCATTGACAAAAAATACGGAATGGAGAAAATTGCAAAGGTTGGACCGATATTTCCTGTTGCAAGGCCTTGGAATTTTCGGTCAAGTTTGGCAGCGAAAAAGATTTACACGAAGATTCAGACAGGGAGGAATGTATGAAACGTTTTATGTTCGCGTTGTTCGTGGGCGTTTGTGCCTGTGCATGGACGTTTGCTGAGGACGCTCCGAAAGAAGCGGTCGCGGAAGAAGCTCCGGCTGCGGCGGTGTTAGAGGATGCAGCTCCGGCTCCGGCCGAGGAAGCGAAAGCGGAAGACGCTAAGGCTGCCGAGGAAGCGAAGAAGGCCGAGGAAG